>NZ_DLJI01000026.1:0-103674 GCF_002484185.1 Empedobacter sp. UBA7620
CTCGGGAGAAATTCCGTGAAACGGGATACATTTAATTAAAAAAATAAATAAACTTCTAATTTTGTTTAACGTGTAAAATAGATTTACATTCATACTATATATATAATATGCGCGATGATTTCGAAAGAAAAAGAATATTTTGAGATAATAAATAAGATTTACCTAAAAGTAATTGAAGAAGAGAATTTAGGTGAAACGGCTAACTATATACCAGAATTATCTAAAATAGATGGCGAGAAATTTGGAGTTTCTTTATTGTTTACGGATCAACTTCAATTTGGATTTGGTGATTGTGAAGAAAAATTCTCGATTCAAAGTATTTCAAAAGTGTTGCTTTTGGCTTTAGTTTATAGAGAAATTGGCGAGAAAATTTGGGAAAGAGTTGATGTAGAACCTTCGGGAACGCCTTTTAACTCATTGTTGCAATTAGAAACTGACAAAGGAATTCCTAGAAATCCATTTATTAATTCAGGTGCTTTAGTAGTTTGCGACATCTTAATTGATATTTGTGATGATCCGAAAGCATATTTTTTGGATTTTATTAAAAAGGTTTCTGGTAATTATTCTATTCAATATTCTGATAAAATTGCAAAAAGTGAATTTTCTACCGCTTATCGCAATGCAGCTTTGACAAATTTTATCAAATCCTTGGGCAACATTCATAATTCTCCTGATGAAGTTCTGGATTTGTATGTTTATATCTGTTCGATTGAAATGTCGTGTATGGAATTGAGTAAAACTTTCTCTTTTTTAGCAAATAAAGGAAAAAACTTGTTTGATGATTATCAAGTTTTGAACATTAGTCAAACAAAACGAATCAACGCTATTATGCAAACTTGCGGTTTCTATGATGAATCTGGCGAATTTGCTTTTCGAGTTGGATTACCAGGAAAAAGTGGTGTTGGCGGAGGAATTGTTGCAATTATGCCTAAATATTACATTGTTTCAGTTTGGAGTCCTAAACTAAACTTAAAAGGAAACTCTTATCGAGGAATGAAATTTCTGGAAGAATTTACAACCGCAACAGAGGATTCTATTTTTTAGAATTAATAATCTCCATCACTTTATTCACCGTTTCTTCCAAATTCATGTCCGAATTATCAACTTCGATTGCGTCATCAGCTTTACGAAGTGGAGAATATGCGCGATGAGAATCGATATAATCTCTTTCGTTCACATTTTTCAACACTTCATCCAAAGGAATATTTTTCCCTTGTTGTTGATATTCTAAAAAGCGACGTTGTGCACGAACTTCCGGTGAAGCTGTGACAAAAATTTTGATATCTGCATTAGGAAAAACAGTTGTCCCAATATCTCGACCGTCCATCACAATACCTCCTTTTTCTCCCATTTGCTGCTGAAGCGCTACACAATAATCGCGAACAGCAGGAATTTCAGAAATTGGACTAACCATTTTAGAAACTTCCATCGTACGAATATCTGCTTCCACATTTTCTCCATTCAAAAAGGTAAGATTCTTTTGAGTCGTAAGATCTTGTTGAAATTCTATCTTGATATCAGATAAATTGGTTATTAATGCTTGCTCATCAATTTTATTATCGACAATATACTGATGTTGAAACGCATACAAAGTCACAGCGCGATACATTGCACCACTATCAATATGTGTATAACCAAGATTTTTTGCAATAATTTTTGACATCGAACTTTTTCCTGTAGAAGAATATCCGTCGATTGCAATAATTAAATTTTCTTTCATCTATATAGAATTGAAGACAAAGATAAGATTTTATAGTTGTTTGAAAAGTTTTTATAACCAAGGATTACTTCTCCAATAATCTCGACCTTGAATAATTCGGTCTAAATTGAGAATCAAACCAAAGTGATTAGAACCTCCAGATTTGTGGTAATTCGCATGACTAAACTCAAATCGGAACGCATTTATACGGATTCCAAAACCATACGTTAAACCAGATAAAGAGCGAATTCCTTCGGCTGCTAATTCATTTCCACGTTTGAAATTATAACCTAAACGCATATTAAAATCTGATTCTGGAAATAATTCTGCTCCAACCGAAAGGTGATCAATCATTTTTCTTCCAGCAGAAACTTCTTGTCCGTTTTTATTATAAGGTTGGGAAATATCAAACTTCTGTAAATCGTGCAAAGAAAACGTAAATTCTAACGGAACATGTTCTAATCGATGAGAAATTCCCAAATTAACTTGCGTTGGCATGTCTTCTTTTTTGCCATTATACGTTTGAATTTGTTGACCGATATTGCGCACAACCAACGAAACATTGATATTTTTATCGAAATCGTGGTACGAAAGACCTATATCTCCAGCAATTGCCGAGGATTTATATGATTCTATTGTAGAATTAATGTATTTTAAATTTGCTCCTACTGTCCAATAATCGCCCAAAACACGTGCATAACCAACTGTAATTGCGGCATCATTTGCTTTGAAATTCCCTGTCACATTTCCATTTTCGTCAGTTCCAATTAATTTTCCGTAATCAACATATTGACCATGAACAGAAACAAAATTTTCTTGATCGATTTCATAAACCGTCGAAAATGTTCCGAAATCTACATCCGCAATATAATTGACGTAATTGATTCCAAATTGACCATGCATTTCTCGGTTCATCAAGGCCGGATTCCATAAAGCAGAATTGGGGTCAGCATCCCAAGAAGTTGCTGCATTTCCTCCCAAAGCCGCTTGACGTGGAGAAGTTGTAATGTTCAAAAACTCGTAAACACGCGTTCCATCTTGCGCAAAAATCGAAGTCGATAGCGCGATAAACAATAATGTACTTAGCTTTTTAAACATTTAGCAAAAATAAAGATTTTGTAGAATAACGAAAACAGAATGATTTTGGTATATGCAAAACAAAATTTTAGGCTTTCTGAAAAAAAGCTTAACTTCAATTTACCTAAAAAACACTTTATGGAATTTTTAATTGCCATTATTATATTCGTATTGATTGTTATTTTGTTTAATAAAGTTTCGAAACTAAAAAAACAAATTGATTATCAAGAAACTAAGCTAAAGCATTTGCAAGAGCAATTGGGTGCAAAAGAAATTAAAACTGAATCAAAACCAATTATTGAGCAACCTAAAATAGTTGAAGAGAAAAAAATTGAACCTCAACCAGAAGTTGTTTCCTATCATAAAATCGAAACGCCAAAACGTATTTTTGACGAAATTCCACCAAGACAAACAACTGAAAGCAGTTTTGATAAAAATCTCAACAATGCAATTGCATTTATCAAAGACAATTTCTTGACGATTTTCGGAATTGTAACCTTAGTTCTGGGAATTGCTTATTTCGTAAAATATGCAATTGATCAAAATTGGATCAACGAAACTTTCCGAGTAATGATTGGAATTGGAGTTGGTTTAGGAATTATTGGAATTGCTCATTTTATTCGGAAAAATTTTGAAATCTTTTCTTCCATCTTAATCGGTGGCGGATTAACCGTTTTATATTTCACCTTAACCATCGCCTTCCGAGAATATCATTTACTTTCTCAGAATACCACTTTTGGATTATTAACAATTGTAACGATTTTCTCTATCGTGATGGCAATGTTATATAATCGACAAGTTTTAGCCATTTTTTCGATTATTGGTGGTTTTACCGCTCCATTGATGATTAGTACAGGCGAAAGCAATTTTGTATTTCTGTTTGGTTATTTAACGATTCTAAACTTGAGTATGCTGTACATGGCTTGGCGAAAAGATTGGCAAGTTATTTCGTTTATCGCATTTGGCTTTACCTTTATATATAGTATCGCTTGGATCGACAATTCTAAAACCTCAACGCAATATCTTTTCTTTGGCTTGCTTTACGTTATTTTCACTATTACAAGTTTAATTAACTACATCAAAAAAGGAGAATTTTCGGTTTGGAATTGCCTTTTACTAATTTTCAATACCATTTTATCAACCATCTTAATTTCTTCGGTTTATTATTTTATTGTTGGAAATAACAATGGTTTAATAGCATTCTTATTTGGATTAGCAAACGCTTTCGGTGCATTTTACATCTACAAAACATCTAAAAATAATTTATTACAAAATACCTTAATCGGTTTGAGCATTACGCTTATCACAACTGCAATTGCATTACAATTTAAAGCAAATGTCGTTTCGATTTGTTTCGCGATTGAATCAACCTTGTTACTATTTCTTTGGAAAAAAAGTAAAGAAAACATTTTCAAAGTCTTTTTCATTGCCATGTTTCCTTTTTTATTGATTGCTTTATGCGTCAATTGGTTTGATTATATCGATACTGAAAAACATTTAGCCGTAATTTTCAATCACGTTTTCATCACAAGTTTTATTGCGTTGATTTGTTCTATTGCGAATATATATTTGATGAAAGATTTCGAAACCGAAGAACAATTTTTAGGTTTTAAGCTCAATCATTCCAAATTTATTTTCATCTCAACATCTCTTTTATTGATGTACACAGGAATTTTGTTCGAATTAATTTACCAAATCGAACCTTATTTCAACTTTATGATGATTGTAAGTTATGTATTGATTTATACATTATTCTTTATTGCTTTTGTTTTAGCGCTGCGCGAAAAACTAAACTTAGGAAATGCTTTGCAACTTATTTTACAAATTTCTGCAGCTTTCTGCATTCTATTTTTACCAATGTTTGCCGAAATTCCGTTGTTACCAAGCAAAACAAATTACAACATCGGTAGTTATTTTCTTTATTTGAGTTATCTCATTCCGACCGCTTACATTATTTATTTAGTTGTAAAAAGTAGCGATTTCCAAAGCTCCAAAGCAAAACAAATCATCAGCATGTTTGTCTTGGTTTATGTGATTAGTTTCGAGAAATACAATGGTTTTATGTTAATAACACTCGACGAAAGTTCATCTAATTTTTCGCATCAAGCCGATATTTTCCGAATGATATTATTGCCAATTATTTGGGCAGTTTTAGGATTTGTATTGATTTATTTCGGATTAAGAAAACAACTGAAAGGTTTTCCTATTGTTGGAATTATATTATTTGGATTGATTATTCTAAAATTATATTTCGTTGATGTTTGGGAAATGNNGCAATATTTTCAGAATAATATCTTTTATTGTTTTAGGAATTTTAATCTTATTAACTTCTTTTATGTATCAAAAACTAAAAAATTTGATGGTTAATTTGATGGAAAAACCGAGCGAAAACAAAGAAGCTGAACAATAATGTTCAGCTTCTTTGTTAATTATTTCTTTTCAATGCTTCAGCAATTACACGCATATCATCCGAAGAAGGTGACTCGAAAATCTCTAAATGAAAATATGGAACAACCGCAATAATATGATCGAAAATATCAGCCATAATCACTTCATATTCGTTCCAAACTGTTGTATTCGTAAACATAAATAGTTCAATTGGTAAACCGTGTTCGGTTGGTTGAAGTTGTCGAACCTCGAACATCAAATCTGTTCTAATTTTTGGACTATTATAGGTATATGTCTTGATATATTGTCGAAAAAGACCAATATTCGTCATTCGTCTTCCATTCGCCAAAATCGTTGGATCAACTTTATTCGATACATTATATTGATTGATTTCATTCGTTCTATCTACAATAAAATCATGTAACATTCGGATTTTTTTCAATTCTTCAATTTCATCTTCTGTCAAAAATCGAATCGAATTCATTTTAATATTTATTGAACGTTTAATGCGTCTTCCACCTGCATTTTGCATACCGCGATAATTACGAAACGAATCTGAAACTAAGGCATACGTCGGAATTGTTGTAATTGTTTTATCAAAATTCTGAACTTTTACCGTTCCTAAATTAATTTCGGTAACTGTTCCATCTGCGCCATATTTCGTCATCTCAATCCAATCACCCACGCGCACCATATCATTCATCGAAACCTGAATACTTGCCACAAAACCTAATATCGAATCTTTAAAAACCAACATCAAAACCGCCGAAGCCGCTCCCAAAGAAACCAAAAATGTAATAGGCGATTTCCCTGTCGCAATCGAAAAAATTAGGATTCCGCAAACAAAGAAAACTAAAATATTCATCACTTGCAGATAACTATCAATTGGTTTATCCGAAAAAGATTTATTACCTCGAAGAAAATCCCTGAACGATTTAAAAATTGCATTAAACAACAACCCAACAGCAATTACCAATGCAACATCTGTAATTTGCATCGCAATTTTGATCCAATTCGGAAATCCTTTGAAGATAAGCGGAATCGCTTCTTTGGCGACAATTACAGGAACAATATGTGTTGCAAATTGCAAAACTCTATTCTTGATCAATAAATCATCAATCTTGGTTTTACTTTTTGCAATAAAGTTGGTTAAAACGAGTAATAACACTTTTCGTAATAAAAAATCGATCGCATATAATATAATAACTAACAAAATTGACAGAACAATTGTTGTCATTATTGTAGTAGAATAACTCGATAATCCCAATTTGGCAATCATTTCGAGCATTGAGCGATACACATCGCTTTGAATATTTTCGTCTAAAAGTTCCATTTCAATAAAAACTNNAAACTAATGCAACAAAAATAAGTTTATCCTTTTCATAATTTACAACAACTGATAAATTACATTGAAATTTGTTGGTTTCTTAATTTATCTTGGTTCAAAACAATGAAAAGATTACATTTGTTAGATTAATCTAACTTATTTATTAAAATTAATGTTTTCAAACCCGTTGATATTTGCTTTTAGTTTAACCTTTCTTGCCGGAATTAGTACTGGAATTGGAAGTCTTTTATGTTTATTGTACAAAAAATTCAATCCAAAATTCTTAGGCGTAATGTTAGGAATTTCTGCTGGCGTAATGCTTTATGTCTCTTTTGTAGAAATTTTGACCAAAGCAAAATTATCTTTATCAACAGTTTTTGGAGAAAAATTAGGTTACACATATTCTTTATTGGGATTTTTTGCTGGAATTTTAATCATTATTTTGATCGATAAACTATTACCTCATCATCATTGCGAAGAAAATAAAACAGAAACAAACGATCAGAAATTATTACGTTTGGGATTATTTTCAGCTTTAGCTTTATCAATTCATAATTTTCCTGAAGGATTAGCAACTTTTTTGTCCGCTTTAGAAAATCCAACTTACGGAATTTCTATTGCATCAGCTATTGCTATTCATAATATTCCAGAAGGAATTGCCGTTGCTATTCCAATCTATTACGCTACAAAGAATAGAAAAAAAGCATTTCTATACTCTTTTTTATCAGGATTAACAGAACCTATTGGCGCATTAATTGGCTATTTTGTATTGTTACAATTTTTTGATGAATCAATTTTCGGAGCAATCTTCGCGAGTGTCGCAGGTATGATGGTTTATATTTCGATTAATGAATTAATTCCGACCGCTAATGAATACGCTGGAAAAAAATTATCAACTTACGGAATTGTAATCGGAATGTTTGTAATGGCGGTTAGTCTTGTACTTTTTATGTAAAAACAAAAAAACTTCCCAATGAGAGAAGTTTTTGTATGAATTAATATTTAAAATTTTAAGTTGTCTGAGGTAATTCTCTCGTTAGCCAACCACTTCTTCCTGCTGTTACAATAGCATAAGGCGTAATCCAAAAAAGCGTGAACATATAGAAAATACTGTAAACGTATGCTAATAAAGCTTCGTTAAAATTATATTTTTTCGCATAAAAAATCATCTGAATACTTGAAAAAACTAAAACACCAGACAATGTACTTGTGATGAATAAAATTGGATGTGTTGCAACAAAAAAGATTAAAATTAAAAATAATGGAATTGCCATGATTAATTTTATCCATTGCATCATCAGAATTATACGAGTTCCTGCTGTAGAACCTTCTCTAAAGTTGGTGAAAGCAAATTTTGTCATCATAATATTCTCACGAACATTACTTCTCTCCCAACGAATAAACATTTTGTATAAATTCTTATAACGCTCTGGAGTATTGGTATAAACCATTGCATTTTTCTGAAAATAGACATGTTTACCTTGCTTCAAAATCATATTTGTCAAAGCTCTATCCTCACCGATTGTACTTGGTTGCCCTAAAAAAGATTGATTTATCCATTCTTCCAAACAATTATGTACAACATCTTTTCTGTAAGCCGCTAACGCTCCAGGTGTACAAAACACAGAACCTAACGCACTTTGAGCAGATCGAACAAACTCAAAACTGAATGTAAAACTAACACTCAACATTTTTGGAATCAAACCTTTTTCTTTATTCAATACACGAACATTACCAGCGACAGCACCACAATTTTCGTTCACTACAAAAGGACTTACCAAGTTTCTAAGCGTAGATTCATCAACAATAGAATCACTATCAACCGTCACAAAAACATCACCTTTTCCAATTTTGAAACCTTTATATAATGCATGACGTTTTCCCATATTTTTTAGCTGTTGAAAAAGTGTAACGCGATCGCCTAAAACTTTCTTCGCTTCAAGAAGCCATTTCCATGTATCATCTTTACTCCCATCATCAACGGCTAAAATCTCTAATTTTTCGGGTGGATAATTACTATCAGCCAAACTCAACAAAGTATCATATACTAATTTTCCTTCATTATATGCCGGAACAATAATGGTACAAGTTGGTAAATCTGCATCAGCAACATTTTTGACCGGTTTATATTTTATGAATAAATAGCCTAAATAAAAAAGAAAGGAAGTTTTAACAATAAGAAGTGCCAATCCAAGGCTATAAATAATAACACCCCACCAGGTAGATAATTTTGTGCTGTGCCATTGTAGAAATTCATTTTGGTAAATAAACAAAAAAAGAATAGAAGTTAGCATAATCACAAAAGTTGTAGCAATAACTAGATAATCTTTCTTTGTAAGGCAGTTTTTAGAAATTCTCTCTATGAATTTATTTCGTAAAGACTTTTTTTCTTGTTCATCCGATCGAATAACCTTTAACACTGTCTTATGCTCCGTGGTGGATAACAAAGTCGTGTTTGCCAGATTGTTTTTTGAATCTATAGTAGTCATCTGAGTAATTTTAAAGTTTTAATTAAAAACTGAGTAAAATGACAACTACTATGCCACCTAACGTTAATATAAAACTCAAGAAGTTAAATCTTTATTAAAAATTAAATACTTATAAACGACTGATTCTTAATAAAATTTCAATATGTATTCTAATTAAAAATTAGACGTATAGTATGTTACATTTTAATCTGATTTCTTAATAAAAACAAAAAAACTTCCCGAAAAGAGAAGTAATTTTGAGAAATGATATAAATTAACACATGAGGATTTTGTTACTGCAAATGTATGCAGCAAATAAAACTCAAAGCTTAACAGAATATCAATAGATTGTTAAGCGAAGATTAAATAGAAAGATTATGAAAAATATAGTTTTACTTTTTTGCTTTACTATAATTTATAGTTGTTCGTCGTCTTCAGATTTTCACAACATAAATGATCTTATTGAAGATGGAAAGTATTGTGCAAATATCAAGGTTAAAACGAATAAGTCAACAAAGACATATCAATTAACCATAACAACGAAGAATAATTATTTGCATAAAATTGATTGGTCAAATGGTGGATGGCTGGATAATACACATTACAAACTTCCTGAGTTTTATGAAAACGAAGCTACTTTTTAACAAAATTAATCAACTCAATTTTAATTAAATTATGGAATTTCCAATAAAAATACAGACATCAAACAGCGAACAATTCGCCCGTACTAATGCCGTAAATATGGCATTCCGATTTGGTGTAAATACAAATAAGCCCCTTTCTGTTTCCGAAGTTGTAGGACAAAACGGAAACCCCGATTTTAATTCTAAAGCCTATTACGGAACTCCTATAAGAGATAATATATTATTAAAATGCACCGAAACGCAAAAAGATAAATCTAATAAAACAATCGAGTTTGAACTAAAGGACTGTATTTTGACAGTAAACCGCCCTAAAGTAATTGTAACAACCCCTATTACTGGAATGGACGGCACAGTAAAAGAAATGGTTTCACACGATGATTTTCAAATTACTTTAGATGTTGGTTTAGATAATTATTTAGGGAATGAAGATAATGAGAGTAGATTTGTTTACCCTAAAGATAAAGTAGAAAAATTTATAGAACTTTTAGAAATGAAAGAATCTATAAATATAGCGTCTGACTTTTTGCAAATGTTTAAAATTAGTTCAGTTGTTGTAAAAGAATACAGACGATAAAGAAAAGTTTATAGTACCTATTGAGTTTGATAGCTATTCCGATTTAAGTTGGACAATTAAAAACATTACAAATGTTTGTATGAATTACCTTTATGCAAAAGAGGAAAATATGTTATTAACAGATGATTTATTCGATGTTATTAAATTACTGGAAATCCAAAGACAATTAATACCAGTTGCAGAAATGGAACTATTAGACAAATTGCGAGAAAAAATATAATTTCAAAAACAAACCTCATCTTTCAAATCGAAATGATGAGGTTTATTTTAGTTTTTAATCTTTTATCGAAATATCATTGCCGTATTTTTCAACTACTTTATTAACTGAATCTTCATTAAGGTTTCCGTTTTCGTCAACAATATTGTTTATATAAAATATTTTAACTAAATCTTTTCTTGATTCCCTACTTTCAATTGTTTTATCAAATCCTAAAAATTTAACCTTATCATAGGTATACCTCGTGTCTCTTGGGACTTTATAAACAGTAATAAAAATAATTTCCTCATTATTCAAATTTTTTATTGAACAAGTATCACTAAACGCACCGCAATTCTCGAATTTCAAATATTCTTTATCATTAACATAGGCTATATCTTTTTTAATTTTTACATTTTGTCCATATGAGTTTATAGAAATGATTAAGAAAAAAAAGATTGTTTTAATTAAATTATTATTCATATTAAAAGTTTTATTATTAACTCAAGTTTTATTAAAATATTATTTAAATAAATTTATTTATCAAAAATAATAAAATTTAAAATTGTTTGATGTTTAAACCTTTTTTTAAAAAACGGTTTAAAATATGAGTTTTGAAACTATTGATATTCATTTTTTCGAACGAATTAGGGATTATGCTTTTGAAATAAAGAAAAGTCTAAACAATACTTTCAGTAAACATATTGATATTTTCAAAACCTTTATGCGTTGGGCAGAAGAAAGAGATTATCATAAAAATACCTCTTTCAAAAAGTTCAAAACAACAGAAAATGAAATCGAGGTAATTTATCTAACGAAAGACGAACTATTTCATTTATTAAATTTCGAATTTGAAAAAACAAAGCATTCTCATGTAAGAGATGTTTATTGTTTTTCTTGCTTCACAGGTTTGAGATTCTCTGATGCTTATAATTTAAATAGGGCTAACATTCTTGAAGACCATATTAAATTGAACATTCAAAAAACAAAAACAATCGATCACATTGTTCCATTGAATCAATTTGCAAAACAAATTTTAGAGCGATACGAAAACACCATTTATTACCCGTTACCTGTAATATCATCTCAAAAATTCAATGAATACATTAAGGAAGCTTGTGAAATTGCACAAATTAACACACCTGTTTCTATTACAAGATATTCTGGTCAAAAAAGGATTGATGATATTGTCCCAAAACATAAATTAATCACAAGTCATACTGCACGAAAAACCTTTGTTACCAATTCTGTAATTATGGGAATGAACATTTCTGTATTGAAAAAAATAACAGGACATAAAAAAGAAGAAAGCTTTAGAAAATATGTAAATATTTCTGAGGAATTAAAGAAAAACGAAATGGAGAACACTTGGGATAAAATAAAATAATTATGGCTACATTTTACTACAAACTAATCACAAACTCCCTTTTCTGCAATAAGAAAAGATTAATCATTGCATATATTTTATTTTTCATAGCATTCTTGATTTTGCTATTTATTGGCGGAAAAGAGATAGAGAACAAAATTGTTTTACTAATTTTTATGTCCACTTGCATATTTGGGGCTTATAAAACATATAAAATAAATGATTTTAATTATTTGACTTACAATTTAGATTCAAAATCATATGATTACTATTCGTTGGAGAAGAATAAAATCTGTTATCACGAAACGTTTAACAAACTAATATCAGACAAAATCAATAGCAATGAATTAGAAATCGAATCAAATAAAAAAATTGATAACTTTCTATTGAGCTTCAATAATGAATTCATTTCAAAATTAAAAGAGAACATTACTTTTGAAAGGTTTAATGATTATTTTATTAACTCGAAAGGGAACAGAACTACAGGACAATTATTCTATACAATATATAGAAGTAGTTTAATTAAAATCGTAAAAGATTTCCTTATCAACACTAATAAACTTGAAGATGTTTCAAATGAAACTATATCAAGATTCATTCACGAACTTACAAACCTAGAGAACTTAAATTTTGATTCAGATAAAGGCTTACATTATGACGATAAATTTGTTATTAATTTTTTAGAAGATATTAAAAAACAAGAGTCAATAAATGAAATAGAACATCAAAAATCAATATTAAAGGAGATAAAACAAATTGAATTAAAACGTATTTCAAAAACTCAGTTTTATGAGATTTTAGAAAATATCTCTATTAAAGTTTTAAACGTTAAATTAACTAATGATAACAAAGAAGAACTTAAGTCATTTGTAGGAAATTTATTTACAACAAATATTGAATGTGATTTTAGTTATAATTCAAATATTACTAAATTAAATTTTATTAATTCCGAAAACTCAAAGCTTTTCATTATGTCTATGAGATACTTACAAGACAAAACAATGATTAATTTATTTAATATTGATTTGATAAGGACTCTAGATTTAATTATAAAAAATGATTCAATAGTCACTGATTCTAACAAAAGAATAAGTACTATAAAATCAATCACTTACCAAAAACTCACACCAAAACTAACTAAAAACGTTGATAACATCTTAACGAAATTCAAAAAACAAACACACGTAAATAACTAAACAACAATTCTTTATATTTACGAAATTAATTAGTAAAAACGTGAACAACAATTAGTTTTAAGTTTGACATATCGAAATCAAAGTATAATTTAAATACGATTAAATATGTCAAACTTATTGTACACACATTCAAAGAAAGATTTAGAAGCTATTGTAGAAATAGTTATTGAACGATTAAGAAAAATAGATATTTCTGAAACCACAAAGGACATTCCAGATGATGACAGACTTACTCAAAAAGAAGCTGCAAGACTACTTAATATTAGTGTTGTTACGCTTATTGATTGGAAAAAGAAAGGACTTGTTCCGTTTTATCAAGTTCAACGATCAATTTTTTACAGCAAAAAAGAATTAATTGAAATTGCTCAGAAGAATAGAAATCTATTTAATAAAAAATGAAACTCAAATGCTTTGAAATAAAAAAGAGTTTAATCCCACATTAAACTCTCATTTATACAAATAACCTACGTTATGTTTTGCTATAATCCTATGGCAAAAATAAGACATAACATTTAATCAAACAATTTATTATGAACTTAGATTCTGCCGAATTTATTCGAGTGGGCACGTCATATTTTGCTATAATTGAACGTCCTACAATCTCAAAAGACACTGAGAAAATCATGATTTCTTGGAACAAAGAAACCATTGTAAATGATCTTGGTAAAGATTATATATCCACGATCAAAAAGTATTACGGATTTTGCTGTATTCCTCAACACATCAATTATGAGCGTGAAATTGGAGATTTCTATAATATTTACCATCCTTTAGATTATGATATCGAAATTGAATCAGAAATCGATTTACAAGAATTACAATCAAAGATTCCTTATACTTTTCAATATATCAAACATATATTCGGAGAGCAATATTTATTAGGTTTAGACTATCTGAAAATCTTACTAGAGAATCCAACACAAATTCTTCCTGTTCTTGTATTAGTTTCCTCAGAGCGTGAGACAGGAAAAAGTACATTTCTGAAATGGCTTCGAAAAATTTTCTCTTTCAATGCCACTTTTATTAATGCAGATTCGTTTATAAACAACTTCAATTCGGATTTAAATGGTAAACTTTTAGTTTTGGTTGATGAAATTATTACAGATAATCAACAAGTAACAGAACGTATTAAATTCCTTAGTACAGCAGATCGAAACAAGATTGAAAGCAAAGGAAAAGATAAAGAAGAAGTCGAATCATTCTACAAATTTGTAATGACTTCCAACTTTGAAAAGAACTTTATCAAAATCGATAAGAAAGAAACTCGATTTTGGGTTCGAAAAATCCCTTCAATTATTAAAAATCCTGAGTTTGATAAACATTTATACAAGGAAATTCCTTTCTTTTTAAACTATTTGATTCGAATTTCATATTCAACTCCGAAACAAACTCGTATGTGGTTTACTCCAGAGCAAATTCGTACAAAAGCATTGGCAAGATTAATGGATTTTGAAAATGAAGAAGCTAAAAGTAAAGTATATGATGTTTTATATGAAATTCAAGAAAACTTCAATACAGATGAAATATTAATTGCTCCTATGGATTTTCAGTCAATTTCAAAAAAGATCCATGGACGAAATGCAATAGCTCCAAAAGAAGCTCGAAACATTCTAAAAGGTTTTGGTTTAACTCCTACCGATAATACATATAAATATGAAGGATTTGAACTTTTACCACATGGTGAATTCGTAAAAATTGACCGATTAGGAAGATACTATAAAATTATTTTCAGCGAAATACGTCATTTTTTTGATGAGAGTGATGAGAGTCTTATAATTAATTAAATATCAATAAAATACTCTCATCAAACTTCTCATCAACCCGTCATCAAATTTTAGTTTGATGAGAGGTTTTTTTAAACGATGACAAAATTTGATGAATGATGACAAGTTGATGACAACATAAGTAATTGTATATCTTATAAATAAATTATATTCTCATCAAATATCAAAAATTTTGTAAAATCTTAACTGCACAGGAAATGAATTGTAAAACTATAAATGAAAAAATAAGAATGATTGATTATTTAGCTCAAAAAGACATTTATCCAATAAGTAGTAAACAGAATATTTTTTGGTTTTTAAGTCCATTCAGAAATGAAAAAACAGCTTCATTTAAAGTTGATAATTCAACTAATCGTTTTTATGATTTTGGAGAAGGTTCTGGAGGAACTTTAATTGATTTAATTTCCAAACTTGAAAAACTTTCTATTAAAGAAATCATTCAAAAATTCAACGATAATTCTTTTTCTTTTCAAAAGCAAAATGATTTTCAATTTGAAAAAGATCAAACAAAAAATGAATATGAAATTTTAGAATTGAAAGAAATTTCATCGTTTCCTTTGATTCAGTATTTGGAAGAAAGAAAATTGCCTTTGGAAATTGTAAAACGATATTGTAAAGAAATTCATTACAAATTAAAAGATAAAAAATATTACGCAATAGCCTTTCCAAATAATCAAAATGGATTCGAAATTCGAAACAAATATGTAAAAATGTGTTTGGTTAAAAAAGATATTTCTTTGATTAAAAATAATCAAAATCAACTTAAAATTTTTGAAAGTTGGAGCGATTTTATCAGTTATCTTTTTTTATTTCCAGAGCAAATAAATTCTGATTTTCTAATTCTAAATTCTATCGCTTTACTTCGAAAGAATATAGAATTGATAAATAAATATGAAACTATTCAGACTTATTTAGATCATGATAACGCGGGAAAATCTGCAACAAAATTTTTAGAAACGGAATTAAAAAATAAAGTAAAAGATGATTCAAATTTCTATAAAACCTATAAAGATTTGAATGAATTCATTATAAAATCGTATTGAAAGAAGTTTATTAATAATTGCTTATGAATATAAGCAAGAGGGTACTGCGACAAATCGCAATACTTATATAAACTCCTGTAATATAGCATTTTAAAAATGAATTATTTCTTACGGAATGGATAATAAATTATTTAAAACAATAATAATCAACATATTATAATTAATTATAATGGATAACTACTAATTACTTTTATGGATAATAGTTATCAAAATTTACATACTTAACCTTTTTATATAAAGACTTTAGAAATGGATAATAAGAAAAATGCTCCAAAATCGTATAAGAATCTTAAAATTTCAGAAAATGTAAAAGTTCTTTTAGAAAGAACAAAAAGAAGATTTAATACAAATACTTATGATGAGTTAATTGTATCAATGTGTGAGTTTTTTAAACAAAACAACATAACTCCTTCAACAAAAATTGAAAAAAATTTGAATGATAATATTATTAAATTAACTTCAAAATTTGAAGCAAGAGATAAATCTTTAAGAAGTTTTATAGGACGAATAGAAAGTGAATTCTTAAAAAAAATGAATTTAAATCTTCATAAATTATTGCTCTTACATGAAGAAGAATTTAAACAAAAAATTCTTGAAGAAAGTAGTGAAACAAATTCAAAAAACGATGATAAGAAACTCGAAGCTTTACAAAATCAAATAAAAAGATTGAACGTGATAATCTCAGAAAAAACTACCGAAATACAAGATTCTAATAATAAATATCATTCACTATATAAACGATTTCAGATTAAAAAATCAACCTTTGGAGAAGCTAAATATATCATCGAATTATCAAAATCGGAATATGAAAATTTAACAAATTAATGTAACACCATTTTTTTGAATTGACTTATCAACGTTTTTTCGTACCAATCTTTCGTAATATATTGCATTTGGTAGACTTGGAATTCTTCAAAGTCTAATAGGTCTAGAAGAAATATCTCAAATAAAGGATGAGTTTGTTTATCAGTATAGACATTTTTATATAATTCAGAAATAACTGTGTTATGTGATTCTTGATTAATTTTAAAATTCATCAACATTGCTAAGTTGAACTCGTATTTCAAAGGTATAAATTGTAAGATAGAGAATTTTTCATCTTCGGACAATTCATTCAAAAGCCTATTATTTAAGTAGTCAAAAAACGGATTAGTATCTTCTACTTGAAAGAACTCTATTAACCTATCAGAAATAGAAGTCATCATAAAACCTTCTATAATTTCAAATTTAGGAGTGTCAAATTTATCAAACAGAAATAAATTGATTATTGACCTTAAAGCTTTATTCTTTGCAAGTTTTGTTGAATCGTTTTCCATGCTAATGAAGATAAAAAAGCGCGAAACTACAATCAATCCGTTACAGAGGTACTCGGATACCCTAAACCCAGAAAGACCTTCGCCCGCGCCATATATAGACATGGGCGTAAGCCTATCGAAGATTTTAGGTTTAAAGAAGATTCCGAGTTTTCTGTAACCAAATTCCGACAGCTTACGCGTACGTAATTATTATTTTAATGATGTAAATATAACTATTTAGAAAATTATGATATACGAGAATATAAAAATTGATCAAAAAAAAAAGAGAAACTTTCAATTCCCTCTTAATCCGCTGTTTTTTTTCAAGCCGTTATAATAGAACCAGTTTTAGGAACGTTGATTAATTTATTTAACCTAAAACGAATCAATAACAGAAAAATATCACAAGCAAATAAACATGTAGTGATGTCAAGTTTACCCTACAACTTGAAGAAATACCTGCGCTTTACTAAAACAAATTCATTTTGGACTTAAAATATTTATTTTAAGCTATCCAAATTTTATAGTTCAATAGTAATTTAAAATAATAAACCTCCTTAAAATCGCTTTTAAAGAGGCTGTTTTTTTATACTATTTATATTATTGTTCGTTACCCTTGTTATCTGCAATTTAGATTATAAATTTTTTCTACAATGCTATCATTAATAAATGGCTCAAAATTATTAATCCAAATGTAATCTTCAATTATTAGATTAATATCTGAACTTATTATTTTTTCTAATTGTTTTTTAGTAAATGTTGTTTCAAATTTATTTGTATAATATTTTTTTAATGCATTTTCATTCTTATCTGCTAAATCCATTAATGAATCAAAGTCTATTTCATCAATGGATTTAACTTCTTTACGTTCAGTTTGATAATTAAAGTTCTTTATTTCATTTAGTATAAAAGATGTGATAAGTTCTTTATTAATTGGAAGTTCAAATTCTTGGTTATATTCAGAATTTTGATCTTCAATTGTAATTTTATTATTTTTCTTTCGCTTAATGTAATTATTTAATTTTTTGTGATATTTAAAGGTAGGATTAAAAATTATTCCTGGTTGATATATAATTTCATCATACAAACCATTTGGATAAGTAAAACAATGTCCTATTAGAATCTTATCTTCAATTTTGTTTAATAATTGTTTTGAGAAACGGTAGTAAGTAGAAATTATTCTATTAGCAAAATCAAAGTTTTTAATGAGTAGTTGTATATTTTCATCAACGTAGTTTTCATTAGTTAAAAATGAAAATGTTCGAAGATAAAATTTGGCCATCTTTTTATTTTGAGCTACTACAATATTTTCAAGATTTCTTTTTGCTTTATTCGTAAAATTATAAGAACCAGTTATAATAATAGACTTATCAATTATAGCTACCTTGTTATGGTTAAATTTTTTTATTTTAAGTTTTTCAATAATAATTCCTATTTCTGAAAATATTGATTTATAAGTGTCAAAAAAATATTTCTGATTGATCTCATTATCATCTACGAGAATTTTAATTTCTATTGAATTGTTTATTCTTTTAATTCTAATTAATTCTTCAATGATATTTTTATTGGTAAACCAAGCAACTGAAATGAAAATTGATTTCTTTGCTTTTAAAATATTGTCAATAATAACTTTTTCTATGTTTGTCAGGTATGCTTGCATAAATTGCAGATAACTTTTCTGTACTTTGCGAAAAATCGAAGACTAAAGTTTCGATTCAGACGGCACGTAGCAAAAGCAAATTTTATTGGCTTTTGCGGATTACGAAGCCTAAAATTTTCTATTTAGACTTAACCTCGCCATTTTACAAAACCTTTGTTAGGGGTTCGGGATTTTTCTGTCTATCGTTTTACTTTTCATATTGTCGAAGTCGTTGTTTTTTCAATTTCAAGCCATTCGTTAAATGCGTCATAAATATTCTTTTGCCAAATTCTAATTTTTGGTTCAACTGCAAGAGATAAAACACTACATTCTTTGTCTAATTCTTTATTTGTGGTCGGATCTAAAAATATTCCTGATGATTTTGAATTGTCTGTACTTGGATAAATTAAAGCAACTCGTTTAGCTAAAAAATATTCGTGATAAACATACATTTGTCTCAAATCGTCTGACGAAGGATTGTAACCATTCAAGTTTTTCCATTTCGTGTCTAAAACAATACAGTTGTCCGTATTTTTATTGATTACAATGTCAGGTTTTATTTTTGAACGATTACCTGTCTCTGGTTTCCAAAAATATTTAGATATCTGAGCTGTGATTGTTGTGTCAATAGATTTGTGCTTTCTCAAACTTACAAATACAAATTGTTCCCAAAGTTTGTTCATATCAAACATTAATGCCAAAATATTATTTCTGCCATTTCTAACATCAGGATGATATTGAAGTAATAATAATTTTGATACTTCTATTGCATTTTTGTATGTCTGTATTTTTCTATTGAAAGTTATTTTTTCAAAAGTCGTTTCACTTACTTTAATGTCTGGCATTTCAGGAAAATGTAACAACAACGCACCAATACGACTATGCAATTGGTTATTTGTGTTTATCTGTTTGAGAAGTTTTAATGTCTTGAAAATGATAAAATGTAATTTATGTTCAACATCGTATGTCGTGTAGCTTACATAAAATCTTTCTTGATGTATTATATTTTGCTGAATGTGTTTGCCAAATTGGATACTACCTTTCAAAGCCGAAACGTTTCCTTCTTTTTTGCGATACTGTTTTACAAGTCCATTATGCAGAAGATATTCAACTTCTTTAATTAAAATCTCAAAATATAAATCTAATATAGAGTTATGTTTTACTTTAAGAGAACTGCTACTTGGGGCGTGGATTTCAAAAATTCCAACAGCAAAAAGCATATCAATTAAAATATCACGCCATTTCTTTTTCTCATCTGCACCTTTTTGAGAATTGTCAGCTTTTGGCAATACTTCAATTATAGTTTCGCCAATTTGAATTACTCCAACATATTCATTAAACCTAACGCCATTATGAATTAATGAATAATAGGGAACTCCATTTTCACCAAAATATGATTGCAATACCTTTAGCATTGAACCATTAAACTCAATGCCGTCAATTACTTGATTAAGTTTAACGGATTGATGTTCAAATACGGTTATGTGTTTGTTTTTGAAGCTCATTTATTCAATAAAGCATTAAGAGCATTTGCAAAAACTATTTCGTCCATTTTACCGATGTCTTTAATTCTAAAAATATTTCTTTCTGTAAAATCTGAAGCATCATATTCGGAAAAGTCAGCGAAAATATTTTCGTCATTTTCTATTGGATCGAAGAACCCTTTACCAATGATTAAACCGATTTTTCCATAATCGCCAAAGAAATATTCTTGCAACAACGGAACGATTTTATTTTTAAATACAGATTTTAAATCTGTAAAGTTTGCAACTGATATAAAATAACTATGACCAATTTGGTGGTCTTTATCCAGCAATTTTTCAATTCGTCTGTTGATAGTGTTTAGCAAGAAATCCAATTCAATGTTTTCTAAAACGCCATTTTCCAATTTACCTTCTTGTTTAATTAATTCAGGTTTTGGTGGCATTTCTTCAAAACTAAAACGCCTTCTTAAAGCTGTGTCTAACGCTTCCACGCTTCGGTCTGCTGTGTTCATTGTGCCGATAATAAAGAGGTTTGGCGGAACGCCAAATTTTTCTTTACTATATGGCAATGTAACTTCTAACGCTTCATCTTTCCCTAATCGTTTATCATCTTCAATCAACGTAATCAACTCTCCGAAAATTTGAGAAACGTTACCACGATTAATTTCATCAATGATTAAAACAAACGGTTTACCGTTTTTATTGACATAATCAGATTTAGTAAGTGAAGAAACAACTTCTTTTTTGTCGCTGAATGTGTATGTTCTTGTTTCTTTATTTGTTGACTGTGTACGTTTTTCTTTTCTTATTGCATTCAAAACTGACCAATAAGCCGAAGAATTACTTCCTCCAATTACTTCACGAAATTGGTCATTTATGTTACTTACATCGTCAAGGTTTTTAATTGCCGATTGTAATTTTGTCAATCTTGCTTTAGAAACGGTGTAAGTCCTTGTTCCATCGTGGTGTTTTATTACAAAATTTCCTTTTTGAGAAATGCTGTCAACTAATACAGTTCCACCCGTTTTTGTGTCTAATTCTACTTGTTCTCCTTTTAATAATTTTTCTTCAACACTTTCTGCAAATGTGTCGTAAAGAATAGAAAAGTCTAAAACTTCTTCGGTCGTTTTGTTTTCTCTTAATTGGGCAATCGCAAAAGAAGCCTCAATACAGAGATTTCTAAAAATTCCGTATTCTATTTGATAACTAATTGGGTCGCCTTCTTTTTCGGGTTCTATGGGTTTTATACCTTCAATAAAATCTTCATAATTCATACTTTGATGAAAAGTAGTAAACACAATTTGTTCTTCTTTCATCAATCGGTCAAATTCCTTTTTTATTTCACTCCGTGACTGACTTAAATCAAAAGAAGGATTAGCTATTCCAATCGCTTTATTGATTGTGTTGTACGTTTTGCCCGTACCTGGTGGACCAAACAGAATTTGATTTAAGGTTGAAGCCATATTGGTGTTTGATATTATTTCTGTGATGTTTTCTGGATTTATTTTTTCGTATTCAAATTCTGTTTGAAAAAACGGAATGAATATCTTTTTGTTTGCATTAGCAATTTCGTTTTTAGGGATTACAATACAAGTAGAGTTGTCATTTGGTGTCCACCATTTTTTTTCGTCTTGATATGAACCTTCTTTTTCAGCTTCTGCGACAATTTCATATGAACGTTGCAACCAACCATCATCACCTAAATCGCCAAACTCACACTCTTCTATATTGCTTGTTATTCTTCCAATTACTTCAAGATTACTATTTCCTCTGCATAGATAAAAATAGTCGCCTATTTTCATTTGATTGGCAAATGTATCGCCTTGTGTTTGATAAGAAGTTCCTTTGGCTGGTGTATCCCTGTGAACAATTACCAAATTGTTTTCAATTAGATAGTTGAATGCTTCTTCATTAATATCCTTACCACTCATTGAAACCTTAAAAACGGTTTCATTTGTATTTAATTTGATTTTAGAGTTTGAGATTGTTGGTGAATTTTTATAAACCAACTTATTGTATAGAAAATCATAGTACGAAAAGAATGTTTTGAATTTGTAAACGCCATTTTCAGAGGTTGTTTTAATAACTTCTTGAACTCTGGTAACGTTGTTAGACCTTTTACTTTTTCTTTTTACAGCTTGATTTAGTTCTAAAACTTCTTGAAGCGAAAGTCCTTGAACGCTAATTGAAACATTTTGAAAAGGAATTAAACCCGTTGTTGATTGTAGTTGTATATTGTCAAATGTATCGTTTGAATTGATTAGAACAATTCTGTCGTTCGGTTTAAGAATAGGTTTTAATTCTTCATACTTTTCAGTATTTGCAAGAATGTAATAACTAACAAAACGCTTTGCGTTGGCATCGCTTATAAGTTTTGAAATGTCTATTTGTTGTGGGTGAATAAAGGGCTGAAAGTTAGCTTTTACTCTTGAAATTTGTTCGGGATAAATTTCGTGTAATTGTAAAAATTGGTCATTAGAGCAAAATACTTCCTGAATATTTGAACAAAGAATGCTTTGTCTTGGGTTGATTTGTGTAACAGTTCCAATTAATAATTTGTTTGCTGCGATAAAAATTGCATTGTCGTTAAGTTGTAATTGTCCGTAAACATTAGTCCACCTACTTTCTATTCCATCTTCCCAAAGAACTGTCTTGTTTATTGAGTTGTATTGTTCAAGTTTACTAATTCTTGTCAGAAAGGTATTTGCCATTTTTCTTTTTCTTTATTTGTTGAATTGTCTTTGGTGTGCTGTCTTTTAGCCTGACCGCTAACGTTTCGGGTCTTGGCGTCTGTGGCGGAAATTGAAGCGAAAAATTTCAATTTTAGCGACACTGTAAGCAAAAAGCCAATTCATTGAATAAATTTAAGAAAAAAAGTCAATGTAATTGGCTTTTTGCGATATAGAAAGCCGAAACTTTCAATTATCACTTAACCCGCAATTGCGCCAAACTTTTGTTAGGCAATTTTATTGACCAAAATGAGATATGTTGAAATCCAAATAATGACAGACAAAAGCTGATAATAACCATTACTTGAATATCTTTTAGATACCCATAATTCGTGCAAAATTATTAATAATATTAAAATGAAAGTAACTGAAACATTAAGGAAATTTGAATTTTCTATAAGATTTGTAATTGATACAATAAATAAAGGTTGCAGATTCCATTCAGTCATCAATTGAAAAAAATTAGATTGTTTATATTCATAAGAATCATTTAGCCATTGGTCAATATTACCAACAGTGTTATTTTTTTCTAACTCTGCTCTCTTTTCTTGTCTTTTATGCCCTTGTTTACCTATTATCAAAACAACAGGTAGAAGTATTGAAAAAATAGCACCTATAAACAAAAAAAAGATTTCTTTGTTATAATATTCCATTTTAAAATCTATTATTTATCCAGTTACTAATTCTTGTATCTCTGTCTTTTAAAATTGATTTCCATAAAGAATATGAACTTCTAATGACACCATTAGAATCTTTAAAATCAAATAACGCCTTAGAAACCCCTGGTTGATTTAAAGGAATAAAAAAAGCTAACAATTGCTGACCTATATATGGTTCAATCCTAAATTCGGATAATAAATTAATTTTTTTTAAATGATTAAGGTATTCAAAATTGTCAGATTTTATATATTCTTTCTTAATTAAGTAAATATCTTTTTGAGATTCAGGTCTGAAAGTCCAATCTATTACGAAATCATTATAAAGTGTTTTATCAATGTCAGATTCATTTTGATTAATTAAAGGAATTTCTAACCAATGGTACAAAAGGAAAATAGATTTAAAAGTATTAAGAGAGACTTCATTAAAATTCTCGATGGTCTTAATTAAATTATTAGATTTTTCTATATTATTTTTTAAAATATAATAAAGTATCTCTTCTTTAGATTTTCCTCTTATTTCTTCACAAAAAGAATGTAGCTGATTTAATTGTTTAAAAAATATTTTTGACTCTTGATCAATTGTAACGGATATATTATTCTCTGAATTATAAATTAAAGTTCCATTTAATTCGATTTTAAACTTTTTGTATTCAGAATTTTTATAATATAAAAAATTGTTTGATTCTACTATTAGCTTCATTTTATTGGTTATATTTTTTATATAATATCGCCTATCACAAATCCTATGATGTACGTAATTCGAGTGATGTAGCTCAATTCTTCGCTCCGCTTCGAATTGAGCTACATCTTATTTTTTACAAAGTAAATTATTATATAGTTTAGTAAAAAATCTATTTATCTGTATTTCGTATAATTAAAAAGTTAAAGTTAATTATTTCTTTTTAATCTCTAGATTTTCGTCATTTTAGAAATTATATTAACATTCATATTAAAGATTTGATTTATCAAAATATACTTTATAAAATTCTCTTATAGATTCATTCTTTTGAATATAATCAATCAATTTAAATATATAATTTTCATTATTAATATTTATTGATTCAACTTTATCTTTAAATAAAATTATTGATTTTTTATTTTCAATATCATATAAAAATATATTTGTAGAAGTTTCTCCTAAATAATTAATACACCCCGATTCTTTATTCGTTAAGTAAAAACTATTTTCATATACTATCATTAAATTGGAATCATCTTTATGAATTCTTTTATCAATTGTATCAAACAGGTTACTAATAAATGTAGATATAAATATTATTACATACACAAATGCTATAAAAAAATTGATCATTTTTTGATCGTTATCATATTTGTTTAATATATACATTATGTATATAAAGAATGCTGGTAGAGTAATTGATTTAGAAGGTAAAAATCCTATTAAAAAAATCCCTACAAATAGAATTGTCATTACAAAATTTGGATAATATTCTTTAAATTTTTTATTAAATAAATATTTAATATGCTTATTGTTTTTATAATAAAAATATTTTTTCCTTATTAATAGAGTTGTTTTTTCATATAAGATAAATAAAATTGTATATACAATAAGTAAAACTGAGTTAACTACTATAATTGTAGAAAAAACTAAGAATACATATTCTAATGTATAAAATAGGAAATCATTGATATTTATATATGAAAATATAGGTATATTAAAACTTTTGTAAAAAATAAAAAAGTTAGTAAAACTAATTAAATATATAGATATTAGAATTACACTTAAATTTTCTTTAAAAATTTTTAAAATATTATCTTTTTTTCTCAAAGTATATTTTATTTAAAGTTTCTAATAGGATATTTATGGTAGTTACATGTCAAGAAAACTTAACTCTTTTTCTTATCTAAACTGATACTGAAAATGAAGGATATAAAACTCCCTCCATTAATACCAATTTTTGTTAACTTAAAATCATAAAGAATTTTTGAATTCGTTATTCCATTTAGATTTTGTCCTTAGATATTTATCAACAATACTATCAGAAATAAAAAAAACCTTATGTAAATATCTAGTAATTGTGTAAATAAGATATATGATTATCACGTTTATCAAAGCTCTTGAAACAACTTTATCATAGTCTTCTAAAATAAACATGGAAATTAACGGAATAACAGCCATAGATATTAAAGAATAGACAACTAATATAAAATTTAAAATTAACCAACTTTTAGTTTCTGTATTTAAAAATTTTCCGGTTTCAGATATACGACCTTTTACTTTAATATCTCCAATATGCTGAAATTCTATTACAAAAAAATCATTAGCATCTAAATAATCTAATTTCAATTGTAATTTACTATTGGTAATTCTATAATCTATTTTTTTTATGCCAATAAATTTAAATGCGTTAATATTTTTACCTATAATTTTAATATTTTTTAATTCATTAGAAGTTATTGTTTTTCTTCCATTATTTTTAAAAATGATACGAGTTCTTTTTAAGTTAGATATATTCTCCCAATCTTCAGTTTTAAAACATGTTTCACACACTGATTGACATGAATAAACCAATCTATAAAAAGATTTAAAATACGTATAAATTGTAAAAACTGTACCTAATAGGAATGTAATTATAGAAAAAAAATTCCAAACCCCTATTACTTTTATTAAATCTAAAACTTCATTAAAGTTTAAATACATTTGATATTAAAATTTTTAATTTTACATAAAATCTACTAATATAGACTAGAAAGTAAGATTTTCTGACTTTTATTAATTATATTACAAATAAAAGAAATACAAAAAGGTATTACAATGGAAACTTTAATTTTTGATTATTAACTAAGTTGATGATAGTTTATATTTAATCAATCTTTTTTCCATTGCTATAGCCATAATTAAAGGCGATATTACTTTAAGTAAATAATATCCGCAAGCTAATGGCATAAATACAAGTATAAATAATTTAAAAAAATCTTTCATTGAAAAATATTGAAATTCACTTGTAAAATAAAAGATAATCGTAAAAGCTATTAGAAAAAATAATATTGAAATAATTGAAGTAAATATTGCAAAATATTTTAAAATTGGTTTTATATTTATTGTAATTAGCTCATTCTCAAATTTAAAATATGGCATTGCTAATTTGATTTTCTTCCAAGTATAATTGCCTTTTAAATTATCCTTTAATTTGATAAAACTATCTATAGATTTTTCATTTGTTTCAATTCCTGTTTGTAGAAAAAAGTAATTTTCTTTAAAATCTTTTAATACAAAATTATTTTTAAAATTATCATCAAGTTTATCAAGTAGAAATTCTATTTCTTTTGTATTATCAATTTTTCTAGATCTTCTATTATTAAAAGTCTTTGCTACATTACTAATTGGAGCAATTATTAATGAAGACAAAACCAAAGTTATTATAGGAGATAATTTAGAAATAAGTTCAATTTTATTCTGCAAATCCATATTACAATAATAGTTATTAAACACTAATATACATATTATTGTTTAATAACTATTATTTTTGTTTGCCACCTTTTTCGCCACCCATAAAAAAATAAATCCCTTAAGTACAATTACTTAAGGGATTTTTCAGTACTCGGAGTGGGAATCGAACCCACACTCCAAAGGAACACGAGTTTGAGTCGTGCGCGTCTACCAATTCCGCCATCCGAGCCTTTATGGACTGCAAATATAATGTTAGTTTATTTATTTTTCCAACTATTTTTTAAACTTTTTACAGAATTATTTCTAACGTATCGTAAGCCAAATGTTTACCTTTTGGTAATTTTTCCTCTACTTCATCATGAAATCCCAAATGATGCGAAATATGTGTAAAATATGTCTGCTTTGCGCCTATTAAATCCGAGTATCGTATTGCTTCATCTAATAATATATGCGAAAAATGTTCTTGTTCTACTCGCAGCGCACTAATGATTAAAACTTCTACTCCTCGTAATTTTTCAAGAGATTCTGTTGGAATCGTTTTTACATCCGTCAAATAAGCAATTTTATCATCAATTAAATATCCCAAAATAGGCAAGGGTCCGTGTAGAACTTTAATTGGTTCAATCGTAAATCCAGCAACCGAAAATTTTTCATCTTCTATAACATTCTCTATTACCGTTGGTACTCCAGGATATTTATGTTCAGCAAACATATATGGAAAACGATTATGTAATTCATCCAACACGCGTTTCAAACCATAGACATTCATATCCTCTCCAGATTTAAAAACAAGCGGGCGAATATCATCCAATCCTAAAACATGGTCATTATGCTCATGTGTATATAATATTCCATCTAACCTTTGCGCATTATAACGCAACATTTGTTGTCTAAAATCTGGTCCACTATCTATCGTAATAATCTTTCCATCCTTTTCTAACAACAAAGAAGAACGCAAACGTTTATCTTTTTGATTTGTTGACAAACATACCGGATGATCGCTACCAATAATCGGAATTCCTTGTGAAGTCCCTGTTCCTAAAAAATGTATTTTTATATTTGATTTAGCCATAATGATTTGGTAAATTTACCACAAACTATTTGAAATTAAAATATGGCATTAGAACAAGTTCTTACTCCTAAACAAAAAGCTTTAGAGATCAATTTGAATCCGAAAATATACGGTTCTTTTGCAGAAATTGGAGCAGGTCAAGAAACCGTTCGTTTTTTTTATCGCGCAGGTGCTGCTTCGGGTACTGTTGCAAAAGCGATGAGTGCTTATGACAAAGAAATGTCCGATTCTATATATGGTGTAGAAGAAAATCGTCGTTATGTGACACAAGCTCGCCTTAAAAAAATGTTGGATCATGAGATGGAATTGATGAAAGAGCGTCTAGTCCACGATCACTACAAAGAAAAAGCATTTTTCACCTACGCAAATACGGTAACAACAATTGATTATTCAAAGAAAAATGAAGGTCAAGGTTGGATAGGTTTACGTTTCAAGTTAAATGCAGAAGATGAAAAAGCAAACGAGATTATTTTTCATGTAAAATTCAAAGAAAATACGGCTCAATTGCAACAAGAAACTTTAGGTGTTTTGGGTGTTAATTTGATTTATGGCGCTTATTATTACTACGATAATCCCCGAAAATTAATAAAATCTTTATACGATACGTTGGATAAAGATCAATTAGAAATTGACATGATTAATTTCCGTGGACCACAATTCAAATATGTTGATAATCGATTGATGTCACTTCAGTTGGTTAAAAACGGAATGACGGATGTTGCGGTTTTCAATCCACAAGGAAAAAATATTTTACCTGCCGATTTATTATACAAAAAAAATATCTTCGCTGTTCGTGGCTCTTTCCGTCCTTTTATGAATGTAAATATGGATATGTTCAAAGGTGGTTTAGAAATTTTCAAACAAGAAGATGATGTTAGAACAGATAATACCGAAATTTTATTTGAGATTACGCTTTCTAACTTGATTGCTTCTGGTTTTGAAGGCGAATTGAATGAACGAGATTTTTTAGATCGCGCTGATATTATTGGTAGTTTAGGTTACAATGTTATCATTTCTAACTTTTCTGAATATTATAAATTAGTTGATTATTTCTCGAAATTTACTCGAAATCAAACCAAAGTTGGTTTAGCGATGGGTGTTAATAATTTGGTCGAAATTTTCAATGAGCAATATTATGCCGATTTACCTGGCGGAATTATGGAAGCTTTCGGAAAATTATTCAAGAAAAATGTAAAAGTTTATTTGTATCCATATTTAGACAAAGAAAAAGATATTTTGTTGACGTCGAAAAATCTACAAGTAAGTGATAGCGTGCACGAATTGTACAAATATTTCTTGTATAACGGAAGAATTCAAGATATTTTGAATTACAACAGAAGTTATTTAGATTCTTATTCGCGTCGAATTTTAGAAAAAATTGCAAATGCTGAGCAAGATTGGGAAAATGAATGTCCAGAAGGTGTTGCAGACATGATCAAAGATCGTGGAATGTTTGGCTATAAATTGAAATATATTTTAGAATAAATTATTCGTATATCAATCTGAATTCGTTTCACATTCTCATCATAAACAATATTCGATTTTGAAATAAATTCAACATGACAAACCACTTCTGCAGAAGTGGTTTTTTATTTTAATAACCTCATTATTTATTGATAAAAATTTTAAAATCATTAAATAAAAGCTGAAAAGTCTTTTCCAATTGAACTTCAGAAGTAGTAGAAGCCGAAACTCCTTCATGTTTAAACTCTAAAATTGATCCTGATTTTTTCGCATAAATCTTTTCCAAATTTTGTAAATCATAAACTTCAAGAATAATATGATACTCTCTTTTCATCTGATTATTGTTCATTGAATTATCTTTTTTACCATTTTTATAAGCAGGCTTCAACAATGTTTTCAACAGTAATAAATAATCTTTATTTGTCTGATCTTTTATTAAAATTAATTCATCTTTTGTTAATAGATATTTAAAATCACTTACATCAAAATCAATAAAATTTTGTTGAAGATATAACTGAGAACCAAAAAGAGATTTGAAATCATTATCAACCTTTTCATTAAATTTTACAGCATTAAATGGAAAATTATTTTTAACCAATAAAAAGGTTTTATCAAGATGAACTAATTTCTTATCTGGATTTAATAATACATCTGTTAATGCATATTTTGGTGAGTAACAAGAATTAAAAAAGCATAAAATACAACCAAATAAAAATATTTTTCTCATACATAAATATTAGTGAGTTTTAAAGATAACAAAAAAGCTCTGAGTTTCCTCAGAGCTTAAAAATCATTATATAAAAATTCTTTCGAATTAATCTTCAGCAAATAATTCTGCTTCGTCAGCTGGATTATCAACAGAAGGTTTTCCATCTACTGGCTCACCTTTGATTAATGCGACAATTTTAGCTTCAATTTCTTCTGCTAATTCAGGATTATCTTTCAATACTTCTTTTACAGCATCGCGACCTTGTCCTAATTTACTATCGTTGTATGAATACCAAGAACCAGATTTGTTTACAATTCCTTTCTCAACACCCATATCCAAAATTTCTCCAACTTTAGAAATTCCTTCACCGTACATAATATCAAATTCTGCTTGACGGAATGGTGGAGCAACTTTATTTTTAACCACTTTTACTTTCGAGTGATTTCCGATTACCTCATCTCCATTTTTGATTTGAGTAGAACGACGGATATCTAAACGTACAGATGCATAGAATTTTAAGGCATTACCACCAGTTGTTGTTTCTGGATTACCGAACATTACCCCAATTTTTTCACGTAATTGGTTAATGAAAATCGCTGTACATTTCGTTTTATTGATTGTACCTGTCAATTTACGTAAAGCTTGAGACATCAAACGTGCTTGTAATCCCATACGAGAATCTCCCATTTCACCTTCAATCTCCGCTTTTGGAGTAAGTGCCGCAACAGAGTCAATTACGATAATATCTATCGCTCCCGAACGAATTAAGTTATCTGCAATTTCTAATGCTTGCTCTCCATTATCTGGTTGAGAAATAATTAAGTTTTCTACATCAACACCTAATTTCGCAGCATAATAACGGTCAAAAGCATGCTCAGCATCAATAAAAGCAGCGATACCACCAGCTTTTTGCGCTTCTGCAATAGCATGTAACGTTAATGTTGTTTTACCTGAAGATTCTGGTCCGTAGATTTCGATAACACGTCCGCGAGGATAACCTCCTACTCCTAACGCCAAATCTAATCCCAAAGATCCAGAAGGAATTACTTCTATTTTATCATCAACAGCCGAATCTCCCATACGCATTACAGTTCCTTTCCCGTAAGCCTTGTCCATCTTATCTAAGATCAGCTGTAACGCTTTCTTTTTATTGTCTAAATCGCTCATTATATTATTTTTTATTTTTCTAAAATTTGTTTTGCGTGTTCTTTTGTTTTCACTTTTTCGATTACATCTGTAATCACTCCTTTTTCATCAATGATGAAAGTTGTACGATGAATTCCATCAAATTCGCGTCCCATAAATTTCTTTGGTCCCCAAACGCCGAAAGCATTCAAAATTTCGTGATTTTCGTCTGCAAGCAAAGGAAAAAGTAAATTGTTCTTCTCTGCAAAATTCTTTTGTCTTTTCACAGAATCTGCACTCACTCCAACCAAATGATAACCTTGTGCCTTCAATGCATTTTCGTTATCGCGCAAATCACATGCTTCGGCTGTACAACCAGGCGTACTTGCTTTTGGATAAAAGAAAACGACTAATTTTTTTCCTGCAAAATCTTGGTATGAAACTTCGTTTCCATCTTGATCAATTCCTTTAAAATCTGGAACTTTATCTCCTATTTTTAACATCTTGATTTATCTTTAGAACTTCTCGTAAAAATAATGATTAAATCTTGAATCATAACTGATTTAACTAATTAATCTTTTATTTATACTACAAATGTAATGCTATACAACGCCAAAATAAGTCGCTTAAAAATTCTTCTTTATTTATTCCTATTTTATATATCTTTTTTGATAAATTGAGGTTCTGTTCCATCTCGATAAGCCATAAAATGTGGCGATAATACTTCAATTCCTGCTTCGTTTAGTTCTAAAACTAAAGCTTTTCTTAGATTAGAATAAATGACTTCTTGATTATGTGCATTTGTAATAAACGCATTTATTTGATAAGTGATATAAAAATCATCTAAACGTAATTGAAACACGAAAGGAGCTGGATCTTTCTTAATTTCAGGTATTTTTAACGCTGCTTTTTTAGCGACTTCATGAACTTTTTCAATTGGAATATTATAACCTAATGCGAATTCTGTATAAATAATTAAACCTTTATTCGAAGAATCTGTACTATAATTTGTTGTATGACTATTCATCACTGTAGAGTTCGGGACAGAAACTATCTCATTTTTAATGGTACGTATTCTGGTTACTAATAAATTTCTTTCTATGATTTCTCCTGTAACGTCACCAATCTTGACATAATCTCCATTAGAAAAAGCACGAGTATATGTTAACATCAAACCCGACATGATATTTCCTAATGCACCAGCCGAACCAAATGTCACTAAAATACCAACAAACACAGATACACCTTGAAAAATAGGAGATTTAGCTCCTGGTAAGTATGGAAAAATAACAATCATTATAAATATCAAAAGAAGTACTTTAAATATTTGATAGGTTGGTTTTGTCCATTCTTTATAAAATCCATTAATTGTCAATCTACCAGAATCCAATTCTTCAGAAATGAAATCTAAAAATTTAAAAATCAATCTAAATATTATAATAATAATTGTGATTGTTAATAGATTTGGTAAATAATCAATGACTGCTCTTGCTATTTTTTTAAGCGGTGTAAGCAGATTTTCTAGAAAAACAGCTGAATAACCTTGAGTAGAAGGAAAAAAATTGAATAAAATAGGAATTGCTAAATATATTAAAATCAAAATTATAAGCCAGCGGATTATTCCTACTAAAAACCACAAGTACTCTATTTGTTTATTTTCGTTAAAGAACTTAAACTTCTTTTTAGTAAATGGAGATAAAATATTTCTTTTATTTCTAAATAGTTTTAGTTTTAGCCAATATGTACCTTTATTTATTAAAAAAATTAAAAAACTTACAACAGAAATTAACAATATTGCATATAAAGTTCCTTTAGCCAAAGTTGGTAAACTAACATCTGAACGGTGTTTTTCTATAGAATCCGCTATTACATTAGCATACTTATCAGATAATTTATCTAAAGAAGTATTCTCCCATAAAGCATCTTGCAAACCAACACTTGCTATTATATCTTCATCAGAATAGATTAAATATTGATTTTCATCGCTTGATACTTTTATTGAGTCTTTGTTAAAATCATATGATTTTGCTAATTCTATAATTTTTTCTTCAATAGAACGAGCGCGTTCTTTCATTGTAAAACCTCCAACCCCTCTATATACAATAAACAACGTATCGTGAAAAGGTACAACTGGAACTCCTTTATTAATTAATCTTAAAGAATCAATTTTGTCTTTATATCGTTTTGTAACAATAGAATCCCTACTTTTTAGGAATTTCAACTCTTTTAATAGTGATTCCTTTTCTTTAGAAGTTATTTGTATTCCTGCAAATTTATTCTCTAATTCAATTCTTTTTATCGAATCCTCTTTACGTTGATTTGAAAATTCTACTAATCGTTTTTCTAATGACTTTTGCAAAGAATCTTGTCCTTTCGAAAAACAAAAAAAGAAGAATGAGAAAAGAACAATAAATATATTTTTTAACACTTTTGTTATATCTAAAAATCTTCGATAAATTTATGAACAAAAGTGTTAAAATTGATTCTTAGTTTTTAAATAAATTTGATTTTCTATTTTTACACAAAAAGTCTCAGAACTTATGATGTTAAAGAAAGAACGTATCCAATTTGTGATTGATGAATTGGAAAAATTATATCCAGTTCCACCAATTCCATTAGACCATCAAGATGCTTTTACATTATTGATCGCCGTTTTATTATCTGCCCAAACAACAGATAAAAAAGTGAATCAAGTAACACCCGAATTATTTGCGAAAGCTTCTAATGCAAAAGCAATGTCGTTATTAGAAGTAGATGAAATAAAATATTATATCCGTGAGATTGGTTTATCAAACACAAAAGCCAAAAATATCAAACGATTATCCGAAATTTTAATCGAAAAATACGATGGAGAAGTTCCCGAAGGTTTTGAAGAATTAGAAGAATTACCTGGCGTTGGACACAAAACTGCTTCGGTTGTGATGTCGCAATGGTTTGGTCATCCAGCTTTTCCTGTCGACACACATATTCATCGTTTGATGAAGTTATGGAAATTGACAAAAGGAAAAAATGTTGAGGAAACAGAAAAAGATGCAAAAAAAATATTTCCAAAAGAGTTGTGGAACAAATTACATATTCAAATCATTTATTATGGACGTGAATATTCTCCCGCACGCGCTTGGAGTTTAGATAAAGATTTTATTACTCGAAAAATGTTCGAATAAAAAAATACCTTCCAAAATGGAAGGTATTTTTCTTTATTATTTTACAATTTCAAAAACTTGCAAACGAAGCTTTATCGTATCAACTTTGCTCAACGTATCTTGCAAAACCAAATATTTTGGATCTAACTGCTTCACATAATAATTGTACGTTGTATCTTTTGTTTCCATTGTCAACAAACGTTTTGTTTTAGACGTATTATACACATACGTTCCTGTCGTTTGTTCTTGCACACAATTCCCTTTTTCGGTTTTATACATGTTAGAATTATAATTCTTAACATCCGAAAAATCTAATATAGATTGACGTTCACAAGCCAATAGTTTGTCTGTTGTCGTTATATTTCCTTTCGTTTCTCTAATTTCTTTCAATTGCCATTTTCCAGATCGCAATAATTGATCTTGCGATATTGCCAATGAATCGTCTTCTTTGCACGAAAAAATTGAAAGAAATAAAATTGATACTAAAAATAGGCTGAATATATTTTTCATTCGGTTCAATAATTATCTGGTAAAAATAAAGATTTTGAATGACGTAAAGTGAATATAAAAAATAAACCTGAAAACTTATTTTCCTTATTTATTGTTTACGTAAAATATCATAACTGATTGTGTTTGCTATTTTCTCGAATTCTTTATCTGAATCTACAATTTTTTTATCAATATATGTTTCAAAAGTTATCGTATTATCTTGATTAATTTTCACAATTCTATCTTCAAAAATATAATCATCAATGTAAAATTGAATTCTATTATCAACAATTCGCCACAATGTTAATCGAGGCTCACTAGGAAAACAATTGCCATTATTTCCTTCTACATAATTATAAATAGCATATCCATTATCCCAAATTGTATAATTTCTCATTAACCGACAATCATCAAATTCTTTAGACACTTTTTTGCCATTTTCATAAAAGCCAGATTCTTGTAATTTCCAAAAACCAATCACATTATCAGGTTTTAATTGTTGAGAAAAAATTTTTGAAGAGAATAAGATTAATAGAATTAAAATAATTTTTTTCATAAGATTGATTTACCTTGTAAAGGTATATTTTTATCTTATCAAATAAAAAGAATGAAAAAATTCATACTAGAAACTTCCGACAAATATCCAATTGCCGTAACCTCTTTTGGCGAAAACAATGCAACCAAAAAAATCATTGTCATTTCGTCTGCAATTGGTGTTAAACAAACTTTTTATGCTAAATACGCAACGTATTTAGCTAATAAGGGATATTTGGTTTTCACGTATGATTATCGCGGAATCGGCGACTCTAAACCAAAAAAATTAAAAGATTTTGAAGCGCATTTTACAGATTGGGCAGATAAAGATTTTCTAGGTTTGACACAATATATCGAAGAATTTTATCCCTATCACGAAAAGTTTTTAATTGGTCATAGTATCGGTGGAATTATGATTGGTTTGACACGCGCTTACAAAGTTTATGATAAAATTGTAACGATTGGTTCTCAATATGGTTATATCAAAAATTTTCATCAAAAAGATAAACCAAAAGTAAATTTCTTTTTTCGTATTGCAATTCCTATTTTATCTGCTTTTTACGGATTTTTTCCTTCTCAAAAGGTTGGAATGGGTGAACCAATTCCAATTGGAATTGCGAAAGATTGGCGAAAGTTAATTCTGAATGAAACTTCGATTTTAGGTTATGCAGATGAAACGCATAATTTGTATGATGAAATTACAAAACCTGTTTTAATCATTAGTTTGGATGATGATTTTATGGCAACGCCAAAATCTGTAGATTTATTTGCACAATTAGTTTTGAAGAATGCGAAGAAAAAACGTTTGAATATCATTCCTAAAGAATATGGATTGGATGAAATTGGACATTTAGATTTCTTTCGAGAAAAAAATAAAAATGAAATTTGGCATATTCCTCTTGATTATATTGAAGAATAAAAAAGCTCGAGAAGTATCTCGAGCTTTTAACTTTTTATAAACGAATTCCAACTCCGCCCAAAACATTAATTCCGGCTTGAGGGAAATAATATCCACCTTCGTAATAATAACCATTCGATTCGTATTTAACATCAAATAAATTATTAATCAAAAACGAAAATTCAAGGTTTTTAATTCCTTTTACTTTTGGCGAATATCGAATCAAAAGATCCGAAACTAAATAACTATCTAATTTTCCATCTGCTGGTTCTGTATTTGATAAATATTGTTCACCAACATATTTATTCGTCAAATTAATCAATACATTTTTGAAAGGAACAGCTTCAAAACCGAAAGCAGAAATCACATCTGGCGAAAGCGCAATTTTTGTCTTTCCGTACTCTTTCACAGAAGAACTTCCGTCAACATTCCAAACTTCCTCTTTGTAATTATCATGTTTGTTTTCGCTAAACGTAATATTTCCAAAAACATTCAAACGATTCGGAATAATCTTATAGTTTGCATCAAATTCGACTCCTCGTCTATAACTTTTTCCTGAATTTTCGCGAATCGGCGTTCCTACATCATTCAATTTCCCAGTTGGGACCAATTGATTTTTGTACGCCATATAATATACATTTACGCTCAATGATAACTGTCCTGACTTTTTATAACCCAATTCATAATCTTGTAAAAATTCAGCCGTCGGACGCTTGCCATTATTCTCATAATCTACACGAAGTGGCTCACGATGCGAAATTCCATAAGAAGCATACATCACATTTGAAGAATTAATTTTAAAATTTAACCCAGCTTTTGGATTCACAAAATTGAATTTATCCGAAAATGGTCTAAAATCTTCGTCATAATTTTCTCCATTTGGCAAATACTTCGCATCATAATCAACATAACGATATTGCAAATCACCAAACAATTCAAACTTATTCAATTGATACAATACTTTCGCATATGCAGCCAATTGTTTTTTTACAGAACGATTGTTGTAATATTTGAAATCCTTATCCTTAAAATCTGTTCCTTTTACCCATAAGACATTTCCATAATGATCGCCATCATATTCGTTTGCAGATAATCCGAAAAACACTTTGAAATTGTTTAATTTTTGATTTTCAACTTCAAGATTAAAACCATAAAAATCATTATCAAGATATTCTCGATTGATTAAATTTCTTTTATCTGAAGTTAAATAATCCAATTTATAGCGTTTCAAACCGCGATTATTTTTATAGCTCTCGTAATAACCTTTACCTTTTGTATAATGAACTGTTAAATTTGATTTCCAATTATTCCCAAAATCTTGTAACCACGAAAGAAAATAATGATTTTGACGATAATTATCAGTGTGATTTTTATAAAAACCTTCAACTTTTCCATTTTCGTCTAAAATCTCTCCTTCAGAATTATATGTTCTATCATTTTTCAAAGTTTCGGCATCTACACCACTCCATGCTTGATACGTTTGTTCTTTTCCAAACATATTCTGAAATCTAAACTTTGTTTTTTCATTCAATTCATATAGAGCTGTAAAATCATAAGAGATTAAATCTGACCAAGATCTGTCTACATATCCATCCGAATTTATCTTAGAAAAACGTCCATCAATACTCAATTTATTGTTTAGTATTTTTCCCGTACCAGCCTGAACTGTATATTTTTGCGTTTTATAATTTCCGAAAGAAACATTTGTTTCTGCAAAAGGAACGGTAGACGGATTTTGAGATTCGATGTTAACACTTGCTCCAAAAGAAGCCATTCCATTTGATGAAGTTCCAACTCCTCTCTGAATCATCATAGAACTTGTTGACGAAGCCAAATCTGGCATATTCACCCAAAAAACACCTTGAGATTCAGGATTATTAAGCGGAATTCCATTTAATGTAACGTTGATAGATTGTTCATTAAGTCCACGAATTTTGATAGACGAATAACCAATTCCCGTTCCTGTATCGGAAGTTATAGAAACAGACGTAGCAGAATTTAACAAAGTTGGAACATCTTGCCCCAAATTCTTCTTTTGTAACATTTTATCAGTTACCTTTTCAACTGTAATCGGAAGTTTTTCGACAATTGAAACTTCTCCTAATTGAATTTCTTCTTTTTGAATAGAATCTTTTTCTTGTGCATAAAGAATAGATGCACCAAATAATGACAATAAAAAAATCGACCTTTTCATAATTAATTTTAAAAAATATTATGAAAGGAGCCATCTTACACTTTTATAATTTACGCGCGAATGTAATTTGGTGAAGTACCAGTTCCCTTAGCAGCATTACCTGCCCAGGTTCTTTGGGTATAATCTCAGCCTCTTGTAAAGAAGCACCCCTTTCGATTGAATTTCAAAGGTAATCTTTTTTTTGAAATTTAAAAATTTCTTCATTTTTGATTATCTTTAGAAACTTTCGGGCATAAAAAAACCTTCTGGTTGGTATGCCGAAGGTTTTTTTGGGTTTAGTAATAGAAGATAGATTGATTGACTTTTAATAAAAATCAACTGGTCTAGTTGGTATGAATTAGATTTATTGGTTATTAAATCTGAAGCAAAGAAACAGTAGAAATTAGTTTTCACAAAAAAATCGACGCCTCATAATGTCTACAGACAAAAAAAAAGCGTCTACGAATTGTCTACAAACTATTTTATTGTATCTTTACTCATTAATTTTAAACTCTTTACCTAAAACCAAAACTGCAAATTTATGAATCATAAACTGCAAATTTTAAAACCTTTTTTATCCTTTTTTATCCTTTTCATTGGAATTTTTCCCGTTTTTGCTCAAAATGATATTCAAAAAAGCATTAATAACATTGAAAAAAACACTATTGATGGAAAATTTAATGATGCTGAAGAAGAATTAAATATTTTACTAAAACGAAATAATGATAATCAACTAAATAAAGTAATTATCTATATAAACTTTGTTAATCTTTATGCAAATAAAGATGATTACGACAATGCTTTAAAATATGCTAATTTAGCTAAAGAAATAGCTGATAAAACAGTTGATAAGTTAGATGACTCATATACATCTTATGCTTTTGCAAAATTGTATTTATTGAATAGTATGTATGATAAAACAATCTATTATTCGAATAATGCTTTAAAATCACTTACAAATTATCCTAACGAAAACATATTACGATCAAAGATCTATCTTTTGATGTCTATGACTCATTCTAGGACAGGCGTCTTCTCTGAAGAATATAATAATTATATTACTAAAGCACTTTTTTATGCAAGAAAAAGTAAATCTCTTTTAGAATTATTATCTGCTTATTCAGCAACTACATTAATGTATTATCATAAATATCAGAAAAGTAATAACCCTAAGGATTTAGAGAAAATTTTTCAGAATGCTGAAATAAATTTAAGTTACATTAATGAAAATAATATTGATATAGTTCCTATTAAAGCCGCTTCTATTACCTATAATAATTTAGCTTCTTTAATAAACACATACCCTTATAGAAATTTAGACAAAAATGAGCGGTATAATTTAGCCGAAAAATATGTTAAAATAGCTTTAGATTATTCAAGTAAAATTAATAATCCTGATTTAAAATCTACTTGTTATTCAACATATGCTGAAATCAGTGAAAATAATGGAAACAATAAACAAGCTGAAGAATATTATTTGAAAGCTTATGAAATTGTCAAATCTGTACGTAATTTAAGAGACATCAGTACAATTAATACAATTGTAAAACTAATTTCAAATTTTTATGAAAAAAATAATGAACCTACAAAAGCTCTAAAATTCAATAAAGAATCATTGATTTATACACAAAAAGCGTATGAAAAAGCGTATGAAAATAAACGTAATGTACTAGAGGCTTTTTATAATTTTGAGCGCAAAAATGAAGAAATTAAACAACTAAAAGAAAAAAATCAAATCTTTTCAAAACAACGCATTTTGTATTTATCTCTTATTGGTATTTCAATAATTGGAATTGTGCTAATGGTTTATATGTTCATTTACAAACAAAAATTAAACAAACAAAAAACCAATTTATTAGAAGCTGAAAAACAAGAAACAGCTTTAACTTTAAAATTAGAGTTGGAAGAAAAAGCTCGTTTAACAGCTGAACGAAAATTACTTGATATACAACAAGAACAATTACAAAAGAAAGCATTAGCAACATCATTGCAATTAAATCATAAAAATTCTTTCATCAGTGAATTAAAAGAAAAAATAAAAGATGATCAAAATTTCAATATCAATAAAGTTTTAAAAGACGAACGTCTTACTGATAATAATTTCAATGGATTACAAACCATTGTACAAGATATTCATCCTAATTTTTTCAAGAAAATGAACGAAATATCTAAAAATAAACTCTCTGCTCAAGATTTAAATTATGCAGCTTACATCTATTTAAATATGGATAATCAACAAATTTCTAACTTATTGAAAGTTGAGAACAAGACCGTTCGTATGACAAAATATCGTTTAAAACAAAAGATTGGTTTATCAAAAGATGTTGATTTGCAAAAATTTATTCAATCCTTAGAATTATAATAAAAAGTTGATCATTTAGAAAAAATGAAGAGAAAGATATGGATATTATTCCTTGTATTACTTACTCAATATACCAAGGCACAAAGTGATTTTAACAAAGATCAACAATTGGTTTACACCTATTTGTATAGCAAAGATTATGAAAATGCAAAATCAATTATTGATAATAATTTATTAAAAAGCGATGATATACATAATAAGATTATAGGTTATGTATTGCTTGCAGATTATTATAGAAGTATAAAAAAAGAAGTTGAAAGTATTGAAGCTTTAGAAAAAGCTAAAGCATTAGCTAGGAAAAACAAAAATAAGGTGGATATTGCCTTTGTTGAATATGGTTATGCTCAATATTATGATAAAATTAATCAACAAGAATTATTTTTAAAATCCATTAATAAAAGTATTAATGAAATGAGTAAACATAAAAATGAAAATTTTATACTTACTCAAATGTATTTCCTTAGGTTTAGTAATAAACTACGTAAATCACTAGAATCTGGATTTAGATCTGACGTTATTAATGCAAACAAGCATGCTTTATTAGGAAAAAATAATCTTCAAATTAATTTTACATTTAATAATCTGGGATACTATTATCAGAAACAATTTGAAGATACTAATAACAAAAAGTTTCTAGATTCTTCTGTTACCAGCTATAATAACGCTTACAAATATGCATTATTAATAAAGGAAGAAAGTGTAAGAAATCGTTGTTTGGTTGTACATTATCTTAATAAAAGTAGTAGTATAATTAAAACTTCTAAAGAATATCCTCATGAAGAGAGTTTAAAATACTCGATGCAAGCGCTGAACATTGGTAAAAACTCTCCAAATTGTAGTGATATAGTTGCTTTAATTTACATAAATATTGGAGATAGTTATTTTAAAAGAGAGGAATTTGAAACTGCAAAAAACTACTTTCTAAAAGCAGAAAAATTAGCAATGAATGATAACAAAATTTTTCCTGCTCATAAAATCATCATTCTTAATAATTTATCAATCACATATGAACATCTAGATCAATTAGATAAAGCCTTAGAATACGAACGAAAAGTAAAAGAATTTATTCAGCAAAATGATCAAGAACAATTTGATAACAATACAAAGTCTTTAGAAATTTTTTATAATACTGAGCAAAAAAATCAGCAAATAAAACAGTTAGAAGAAAAGAATCAAATTTATTCAAAACAAAAGTTTCTTTATATAGGTATAACATTACTTGCTATTGCTGGTTTGATTTTCTTAATGTACATGTTGTATTATAAACTAAAATCAAACAAACAGAAAACCGATTTATTAGAAGCTAAACGCTATGAAGCAGAGCTGAATCTTGAACTTGAAAAAGAAGAAAAGGCTCGTATTAAAGCCGAACAAGAGTTATTAGCTTTACAACAAGAACAATTGAACAAACAAGCATTAGCTACTTCTTTGCAATTAAAACAAAAGAATTCTTTCTTGAATGATTTGAAGGAAAAAGTAAAAGACAAAGAAGCAATTAATTTGGACAGAATCCTAAAAGATGAACGTTTAATGGACGATGATTTTAATGAAATACAAAATATTATAAAAGAAGTTCATCCAAACTTTTTCAATAAACTAAGTGAAGTTTCGAAAAGTAAATTAACTAATCAAGACATGAAGTACGCAGCATATTTGTATCTAAATATGGATAATGTACAAATCGCAAATGTGATGAAAGTAGAAACGAAAACTGTACGTATGGCAAAATATCGTTTAAAACAGAAAATTGGTTTAGAAAAAGAAGCTGATTTACAAACATTTATTCAAAGTTTATTTTCATAAAAAAATCTGTAGACACTTGTCTACAGATTTTTTGTTCTTATTCTATCTTAAGTTCTGCAACAATTGGAAAATGATCCGATTTTATATCATCTCCACGATAAAAATTGGTAACTTTTATGTTCTTCGAAACCCAACATTGGTCAATATTTGTGCGGAAAATCGGAATGAAAGCATTCCAAGAATTATTCAATCCAAAACCAGAACGAGCATCTTTCATTTTATCTGATTGCACCAATTTGAAATTCGGTGAATAAACCGTAGAATTCAAATCTCCAACTAAAATGATATTTTCATTCGGTAAAGCATCAATTTCCTGCTTCATCAATTCGTATTGTTTATTTCGTCTTTCAAAACGAGCCTGATTTGGTAAAGGCGGAACAGGATGCGTTGCCAAAATACTTAATGGTTTAGCGTCTACAATAATTTCCGCTAAAATAGACGGATGCATCTCATCAATATAATTTTTTGTAGACACTTTAGAGAATGGAATTTTAGAATAAATCGCAATTCCAAAATTGTTACTTCTTACTTCTTCTTTATAATATGGATATTCTTTTCGGATAAACTCTACATGTTTTTGCCAAGCTGGCGTTAATTCTTGTAAAACAATTACATCACTTTTATCTTTAGTCAAATAATCTTTTAGATGTTGAAATTCTTCATTCTGAGAAAAAATATTGATTGATGTAATTTTAAAATTAGATTTTTCTCCTTTCGCATTTTCTCCAAAATAGAAATTTCCTAAGTTTTTGTACGTAATAATTGGAATCGCAACCAAAGGAATCAACCATAAAATATTTTTCTTTTCTTCTTTTCGAATTGAATAATTGTAAATCAAACACAAGAAAAAAGCAATAATCAGCGCATAAATAGAATATTGCACCAACATATCGAATACAAAATATTGATAAAAACTCTTGCTCGTTAAATAAATTCCAGCAAATACAAAAAATAAAATTCTACTCCATTTTGTTAACATCTCGTCAATACTTTTTTAATTCTCGTAAAAATAGAAATTATATTATTCATTAACTTCGCAATATGATAAAAATCGGAATTTTAGGAGGAGGACAATTGGGATATATGTTTTTGCAAAATGCATTGCAATATCCTTGCGAGATTAGTATTTTAGATCCAGCTGCTGATGCACCTTGCGCACCACATGCACATCATTTTGTACAAGGCGATTTCAAAGATTATGAAACGGTTGTTGCATTTGGAAAAGGTTTAGATGCTATCGGAATAGAAATTGAGCATGTAAATGTTGAGGCGTTACGTTATCTAAAATCAATTGGAAAACGCGTTGTTCCAGATCCTGAAGCTTTAGCGATTATTCAAGACAAAGGAGTTCAGAAAGAATTTTATGACAAAAATAATATTCCGACTGCGCCTTATTTTGGATTAGATGATTGGAAAGATTTAAAATCGAAACAAGATATCAATTATCCGATTTTTCAAAAATCTCGAAAAGATGGTTATGATGGAAAAGGTGTTCAGTTCCTAAAATCTGAAGTTGATTTAGACAAAATGCTTCAAGCTCCTTCAATTTTCGAAACGCCAGCCGATTTAGATCGTGAAATTGCGGTTGTTACGGTTGCCGATCATTTAGGAAATATTGTCACTTATCCAACGGTAGAATTTGTCATCAACGAAGAATATAATTTGTTAGATTATTTATTGATGCCTTCTACACTTCCGAAAGAAATCACTGATCGAGCTGAACAAATTGCGAGTGATGTTGTAAAAGCATTGAAATCTCCAGGAGTTTTCGCAGTTGAATTATTCTTGAACAAAGATCAATCGATTTGGGTAAACGAAACCGCTTCTCGTGTTCACAATTCTGGACATTCAACAATTGAAGCAGCTTATTCATCACAATTTGATCAAATGTTAAGAACCTTAATGCAATTGCCACTTGGCTCTACAAAATTGTTTACAACTTCTGCAATGGTCAATTTGATTGGAGCTGAAGGACAAACTGGACAAGCAGAAATCGAAAATATTGAAGAATTATTGACGATTCCAGGAACATTTTTGCATTGGTACGCAAAAACTATCACAAAACCAGGTCGAAAAATGGGGCATGTGACATTGGTGAATGATGATTTAGAACAATTAAAACAAAACATAAAACAAGTTAATGCAACGGTGAAAGTCGTAGCAAAAAAGTAACAACTATGGTAGGAATTATAATGGGAAGTGATAGCGATTTGCCTATCATGAAACAAGCTGCTGATCTATTAACAGAATTAAATATCCCTTTCGAATTAACAATTGTTTCGGCACATCGTACGCCACAACGTATGTTTGATTATGCAAAAACAGCACACGAACGTGGAATAAATGTCATTATAGCTGGTGCTGGTGGCGCTGCACATTTACCAGGAATGGTTGCGTCTATTACGCCGCTTCCTGTGGTTGGTGTTCCAATTAAATCGTCAAATTCGATTGATGGTTGGGATTCTATTTTATCTATTTTGCAAATGCCAAATGGGATTCCGGTTGCGACTGTTGCTGTGAATGCGGCGAAGAATGCAGGAATTTTGGCAGCGCGTATTTTAGGTGCGACTAATCCTACTTTGCAAGAAAGATTAATCAAATATCAAGAAGATTTACAAAAAGCTGTAGAAGCGAAAATAGAGCTTGTAAAAGGCGAATATCCGAATGGGTTTGATAAGTAAAAACTAATTTGTATGATCGAAAACTACATCCAATACTTAGAAGGCTATAATAAAGATAATATTACATTTTCTGATATTGAGAAAGCTATAATAGAAATTAATGAAACAGATGATGAACATAGCGTATTTTGGGTTTCGGTAATTTCTGATGATGATTTTGAAAATGTTATAGAGGCTTCAAAATCATTAGATTTAATTATAACATTTGATAAAATAAGTACTAAGTATAAAGCTAAAGGCTGGAATGAAGTTAAGGAATTATACAAACTACTTTTAGAAGAAAAGTTTGACTTAATAAAAGCTCAAATTAAATAAAACCAAAAACTCCCAAACTTTACAGCTTGGGAGTTTTTTATTATAAGAAATTTTTTAAATCTTAACGTAAAGCTCTATCGCGGTTATCAACCACATCAGCAGCTTGAATCAATGATTGTAACAATGTTTGTTGGAAACGTCCTTGTAATTGACGATTTTATTATTTATTTCTCTTTACCTGATAATACTCAAAATACATACCTCCCTTTTTAAATTTTCCATTTGGTTTCTGTTCGATTAGAATTGTATTTTTATTTAACATCAAATATTTTTGATTTCTTATCATTGCATTCTCATAAATATTTTGATAAACATTTAAAACAAAACTATTCGAATTGGGATTATTAATTATATATTCTTCAGTTTTCTTTAATTCATAACTTCCAATATAAATCTTATGAATTAAACTATCTTTTTTATCAAATTCAAAAATTCGTTTATCTGTTATTAATTCTTTAGGTATATATCCAGCAAAAGCACATGTAGTTGTTGGACGATTAGAAATTCTTAGTCTATTCTTTTTATCATTATTATTAATTGCTAAATCTAACTTTTCTATTTGTAATGTATCAATAGATAAAATTTCATCATTTTTATTATATTTTGTTCTGATAAGATTAAATTTAAAATACACTTTACCTTTTTCGTCAATCTCATCTTCTATAAAATCATAATGTCCATAACTTTTTTCAGCTAAATCTTGATTTAGTATAATTGTATCTCCTCTTGAAATCCATTTTCCAGATTCAGTATATTTATCTTGAAGAATATTTCCAATCGGATCTTGAAAATACTTACTTGTATAGTTGAATGTATTATCATCATTAAATTTAATTTTGAACTGATTATTTTCAAACTCTCCTACAGGATTCTTATTTTGTCCAAAACCTATCAAACAAATGATAAAAAAAGTTAGTCTTATTATTATTTTCATAAATCAAATTTATCCTTAAATATAAAACAAAAACCGCCCGAAGAATTCTTCGAGCGGTTTTTTTATTTATTATAAGAAATTTTTTAAATCTTAACGTAAAGCCCTATCGCGGTTATCAACCACATCAGCAGCTTGAATCAATGATTGTAACAATGTTTGTTGGAAACGTCCTCGTAATTGACGGTTTAAATTATCCAAAATCATTGAACCTTTTTGATTCTTTTGAATTTGTTGAGTTGAAGGAATTACGTAGAAAATACCTGCATTACCAATAATTGCTTTAGAAGATTGATTTGGTTTTACACCAAACGCAGCTCCTACAACTTTAGGCTCTAAACCAATTCCAGTTAAATTAGAATTAGAGAAGTTAACCGTAGCATTTCCTTTTTTCGCTCCAAATTTAGATGCAAAAGCATTCAATCCACCGTTTGCAACTTGCTCGTCTACTAATTTACCAACTTTTTCGTGCATCAAAACTGGCTCTACATATTGACGAACAACACTTGGATGCGCCAAACCTTTGTCAAATTTTTCAACTAAATGAACAACGATATAATCTCCTGTAGAAGATGTAAACAAGTTTGTTGCTCCTTTTTCTGTTTTCTTGTCAAAAGCCCATTTTAAGATATCTCCATCCTGATCGTTTGGAATATCTTGACCAATCGCAGCATAACGCTCGATTCCTTCAGTTGTATTATTTAAATAACCACCTTTTTTCGCGATATTTTTGAAATCATTCAATGATTTTTTCTCAACATTCTGAACATATGTTCTTGCATTTGTAAATGCTTTTTCTGTTGTCGCTTTAGAAGGCTCGATTGTTTTTACAATATTCGCAACTTGATAAGCTGTTTTGTTTTTCGCTTCATCAACTTTGATGATATGGAACCCAAATTGAGATTCAACCAAATCAACTGTTCCAACTGGTTTAGAGAAAATAAATCCGTTATAAGTTTGGTCTAATTGATTGTTTTTTCCAACCCAACCAATGCTTCCTTTTTGTACAGCAGATGATTTATCATCCGATTTTGTTGAAGCAACTTCTCCAAAAGAAGCTGGATTTGCTTTTACTTCAGCTAAAATTTGTTCAGCTAATTTTTTTGCTTCGTCTTTTGTACGTTTTACTCCGTTTCCAGCAGCGCTTCCTGTGTAAGAAACTAAGATATGACTAGATTTTACAGAATCTTTTACTTCTTTCGATTTCGAAAGCTTGTATAATTGGTATGTATTTCCAATTTTGAAAGGTCCACCAATTTGTCCAACTGTTGCAGTTTTCAAGAAGTTTGTTGCTTCTGGCCCTAATTGAGCTTGTTCTAATTCTGCTTTTGTAAAATAATTTGGAATAAATGGTTTCTCAGAATTTTGAGTAACATAAACCGAATCACTTTTTGCAGAACCAAACGCCGCAATTGTATCTGTAACATTGTTCACTTCGTCATGAACAATTTGAGTTGATAAATATTTTTTGATATTTGCTAAAGCAACAGCGTCATCAGCAGTCGAAGCTCCAGCAGGGAAATAAGTATAACTTAATTTTACTAGACCTTCTGCTTTGAACAATTTTGGATATTTCGCTTCGTAAGCAGAAATTTCTTCGTCTGTTACTTTTACATTTAATTTTTTAGCCAAAGTTGCGTAATCTACAAATGCATACTGAATATTTGCATTCGAAATATTGTATCCTTGTTGAATATCCGCTTCTTTACCTGTAACCGCTGTACCAGCCATTACATAACCAAAATATTTTTGAGATAAAATCTGTAATTTTATTTGTTCAGCAGTTTGCAACCAACCTCTATATTGTTGTTGCGCCTCTGGACTTGATGCCGCATTTGCTTCTAATTGCGCAATCTGTTGTTGTGCTTCTGCACCAGACGCCATTCCGAAGTTTTGAGCTGTATAGCTCCAAAATTCATCATCAGAAACTTTTAAACCTAATTTTTCAGCATGTTGTTTCAACACTTTCTGACTAACTAAGCTGTTCCAAGTTTGTTGAGCAATTTGATTTGGAGTTGCAGTTTGACCTTGATTTTCGTACATCTTTTGTGTTTGATCGTACGCACTCTGATATTCTGCAATACCAATAGGTTCTCCGTTCACTGTACCAACTACAGACGGATCTCCAGTAAATAATTGTTTTATTTTTGAATTCTCTCCGAATAAATCTCCTGCAACGAAAGCTAACATTGCAACTCCGATTACCACGAAGATCAGCCAAGTTTTTTTACGAATTTCTCCTAAAACTGCCATTGTTTTATTTTAATGTTATTTCTATAATAGGTGGCGAAAATACGACAATACATTGAATAATAAAATAGAAGAAGCGACAAGTATGCGCTTTTTTGTTAATTTTTTTAACGCTCTTTAGAATTTTTGATTATCATCAACATACTTAAATCCTTGATTATTGAATAAAGTATAGGTTTCTAAATCGTCAGTAGCTTGCAAACCGTTTTTCGCTGTTAACGAATCGCCTTCCTTGCTAATTAAGTAAACTTCTTTCGATGTATAAACTGTTTTATTTTTTTTATTCCAAAATAATTGTTCGCTTTTCAACGAATCACCTTTCTCATTTACGATAATTACGTTTCCTCTACCTTCGTACAATCCCGTTACATCACTCAACTTTGCCCAATCTGCTTGAAAATAACCTGGTTTTACGCTTCCTTTTTGATAAAAATCAAGGTTTAAACCTTTTCTAAAAATCGTGTAAGGAGAATCTACCGTTGTATATTCTTCGATTAGTGGCGAACGCAAATTACCAGAAATTCTTCCCGAATCTTTGTTAATAATATTTGCATTGATAAGTGTGCGTGTTGGGAATTCTACCTTCTTTTTACTGATAGGAGGAAGTTCTTTTTTACAAGAAAAAAGCAAAACGAAAACGCTAATCAGACCAAATACAAGAGTTGGTTTAATTAAAACTTTTTCGTTTGCTTTTTTATACAATTTTTGTTTGTCCAAAATTAGTCAATAACTCTTTTTCTAAACCAAATATCGTTAATATCAAATCCAACTTTAACTCCGAAATAATTTTCTTTAATTAAGTTGTTTGCTGTTTTTCCTTTTTGTCCGTACTCTAACGAAATATTCATCATAGAACCATCATTTTGTTTTCCGATTGGAAATCCAAAACCTAAAGTTGCTCCATAAGCGTCAATATCTGTTCCGTGAATAGAGTATTGAGCTGATTGATAATACATACCAGCACGGTACGTTACACGATTAAAATAACTTTTGTAACTGTTATAATCTGGAATCCAATATCCTCCAACAGCAAAACGTACATTATTTTTGTAATCTACCGCAGAAGACATTGTTGTGTTTTGACCTTCTAATGGTTGAGAGAAATCTTTCCAATTATTATATTTTGCTTCTATAGCTAACGACCACGTATTATCTTTAGAATAAGATGCTCCTAAAGTAAATTGTTGTGGAATCTTAGTTTTTCCATTATCAATTCTAATAATAGAAATTGTGTCTACAGAAGATTGTGTAGTTCCAATATATGTATAAGAAGTTGTAAGATCTGTAACATCAGTTCTTAACTTAGTTCCTAATGTATAAGTAGCTCCAATGTTTAAATTGTTATTTTTTCCAATTTTCTTTGTATACATAGATCCTAAAGTAAATTGAGCACCACGATAGTTCGATTTATCGCTGTAATCTACAGCTAAACTTGCTCCATCTACAGCTAAAATTTCGTTACGTTGCAACTCTCCGAAAAGATAATTAACACGCAAACCTAAAGAAAATTCTTTTGAAAGATTTCTTGAATAAAAAGCATGAAGACTATTTAACCCTCCATCACCTTTCATTTGTACAGTTTGTTTGATATTATTTTTCTCAGAAGTATTCAAAATATCATATCCCAACGCTGTGTAAGGTTGAAAACCAACTCCAAAACTTCCTTTTTCACCAACTGGAAAAGCCAATGAGATATTAGAAACATTGAAACGACCAGCGTTTTCCTTATCTGTTCCAGATTTGAAATTATAATTAGTTCCACTTCCACTTGCATTGAAAGTTGTCATGCGCAAGTTTCGGTTTGCTGCCGGATTCGAGAAGTTCGCACTTTGTCCAAAAGGATTCGTAGGAACCGTTGAGATACCGCCCATACCAGCTTGTTCAGTATTATTATCAAACAATTGCTCCCCTACTCCGTATGCCGAATAAGGTGAAACTGATATTGACTGAGCTTTTATTGTTACCACGCTAAATAGTGATAAACTACAAATAATCCACTTCATTATGAATGTATAATAGAATTCTAAGACGCAAATATGATGATTTGTTGCGAATTGTAAAAATTAGATTGCAAAAATGAGTTGTTAAATCTCTATTAAAATATTAAAACCGCTCTTTTTTTGCAAAGATAAAAATATTTTAAAATTTATTTCTCGGTAAATGAACAAGATAGCTTTTTCATCTAAAAAATATTTTAAATAATGTTTGGTAGAACGGATTTTCGCTCTATATTTGCATCACAATTAAGGCGGTGCCTTAGCTCAGTTGGTAGAGCAAAGGACTGAAAATCCTTGTGTCCCTGGTTCGATTCCTGGAGGCACCACTGCTTAAAACCTCAATCAAATGATTGAGGTTTTTTTTGTTTTAATATTTAAATGTTAATAATATCTTAAAAAAATATTTTTAACTAAAAAATCCGCTTAATAAGCGGATTTTTTAATTATATAAAGTTAAGATTTATTCAAAATTCTGCATATTTACCAAATTAGCGTAAACGCCTTTTTTCTCGATAAGTGAATGATGATTTCCTTCTTCTATTATTTTTCCAGCCTCCATTACCACTATTTTATCAGCATTCTGAATGGTTGATAAACGGTGCGCTATAACCAAAGAAGTGCGATTTTGCATCATATTATTTAAAGCAACTTGAACCAATTTTTCAGATTTCGTATCCAAAGCAGATGTTGCCTCATCCAACACCATAATTGGCGGATTTTTATAAACGGCACGCGCAATACTCACGCGTTGTTTTTGCCCTCCAGAAAGTTTGCTACCTCCCTCTCCTACTGATTCTTGATACTTTTCTGCCATTTTTACAATAAACTCTTCCGCATTTGCAATTTGCGCTGCATGTTCTACTTTTTCTAAATTTGGAGATTTATCACCTAATGAAATATTATTAAAAATTGTATCATTAAACAAAATCGAATCTTGCGTTACCAAACCAAATAACAAGCGATAATCGTGTAATTTTATATGTTTGATATCGATTCCATCAATCAAAATCTGACCAGATTTCACATCCCAAAAACGTGTAATCAAATTAGCCAAAGTCGATTTACCTGAACCAGATTGCCCAACCAAAGCAACCGTTTCTCCTTTATTAATCGTTAAATTAAAATCAGTTATCACATCGTGCTCACCATAAGCAAACGTTACGTTTTTGAACTCAATTTTATCTTCAAACGCTTCTATTCCTTTTGCATTTGGTACATCTTTTATCGATACATCAGCATCCAAAACATCAAAAATTCTTTTTGCAGAAACTTCTCCTTTTTGCACATCTGATAATGCTTTCGAAAAACGTTTGATAGGGTCTAATAATGTGTAAAAAGTTGCGATATAAAAAATAAATTCAGAACCTGTTAATCCATTTCCTTCCAAAGACAATTTCCCTCCAAAAAATACAATTAGACCAATTGTTATTGCTCCTAAAAACTCACTTGTTGGTGACGCCAAGGCACGTTTTTTCATTACTTTTTGAAGATATTTTCGATAACGATTAATTGATGTATCGAATCGTCCTTTTACCTGATCTTCTGCATTAAAAATCTTAATAATTTTAAGCGAAGTCAAGGTTTCGTCAACATAAGTAATAATATTTGACAATTCGTCTTGTGCATTTTCTGCAGCCTTTTTCAAGCTTTTTCCAATCAAAGAAATAATTGTTCCCATAATTGGAAAAACCAAAATTGCAAAAATCGTTAATTGATAACTTACTGTAAATAAGAATATCACAAAAACAATAATCATAATTGGAGATCTAACAAGCTCAACAAAAGAGTTCAAAATATTAGATTCTACTTCGTTGACATCACTCGAAATACGATTAATCATATCTCCTTTTCTTTTTTCAGTAAAATATGCAACTGGTAAATCAATAATTTTATTGTGAATATCCACTCGTAAATCACGTGTAACGCCCGAACGTAAATCAACTAAACAAGTTTCGGATAGAAAACTGAAAATATTTCGGAACAAAAATGCTACAATAAATACAACACACGAAATGGCTAATACATAAACTGGACCTTCTGTCTGCGAAAGTTGATTCATATAATATCCAGAATATTCTGAAAAAAACTGTTTCAAATCAACCAAATGACCTGAATAAATAGGTTTACTTGTTATATGTTTTTTATCTTCTCCGAAAAGTACACTCAATATAGGCATCATAAATGCTAATGCAACAATATTAAATATTGCATACAATAAATTGAAAATAATTGCTGATACAAATGAAGATTTGTAAGGTTTTATATAAGCAAACGCTCTGTTTTTATATGAACTCATTAATTTATTTTAGAAATAATCAAACTAAAGTTTTGAAGCTACAAATTTAAGCAAAAAAAATAATGACTATTCTTTTTAAAAATAGTCATTATAGAGTAAAATTTTGTGGGTTTGATTACTCAGAGTAACCTTTTCGTTTTTGTTTTGATTTTTATTTAACTCGTTGCCAAGTTTGCGTTCTTCCTACAAGAGAAATCCCGATAAAACCTCTTACGTCTAATTTATCATTTCCGTTAAGAGACATTTTTGCTTTGTATTCCTTTCCACTATTAGGATCAATGATTTTTCCACCATTCCATTCTTTTCCATCTTTTTTAAGACCAGAAAGAATTTGCATTCCTAAAATTGGTTTATTTTTTAATGCTCCTGAACAATCTGTACATTTTGCATCTTCTTTTCCTTTCGTTAAAATCTTAGTGACTTTACCATAAAGTTTTCCATCTTTCTCGAAAATCTCTACGTAAGACTTCGCCTGTTTTGTCTCATCATCAATTGTTTTCCAAGTTCCAATTGGTGATTGCGCATACATTAAAGATGTCAACATAAAGAATAATCCGAATAAAATTGATTTTTTCATATTTTTATCCTTTAAAATTTATTTCACTAAAATAACTATTTTTTAGTGTAAATAAAACACTACGCTTTATTTTTTATAAAAATAATCTCTTTTAAACATAAAAATTCATTTATAACATTAATTATCAATCATTTAATTCAATAAATATTTTTAAATAAATAATTATAAATTTTATTCATAAAAGTCAAAATAGTGTATTATTATGCTTACATAGCAATAATAAAAACGAAGGCATTTTTATGGTTTTTGTCATTTTTATGACAATTTCTTCTTCAAGAATAAAAAAATGAATACATTTGTCTACTATTTTTATAGAGTTTATAGATTGAAGAATGAATCAGCTTACGAAATACAGTTTACCATTTAGAAAACAAGAAGTAGAACCTTTGATAGAATCCATTATTTATGATGAGATTTTTCAACAACCAAATCCTTTGTACAAGAAAGAAGATTTACTCAATCAATTCAATTCTATTTTGTTAAAAATTGTTCCTGAGGAGAAATCGAATCAAATTAGTTTATATTTTTTTGAACAATTTGCACAACTTAGACAAGAATTAGAGGAACTAATTTTTGTTTTTTATGCAAATGATCCTGCATCTAAATCGGAAATTGAAATCATTTTAGCCTATCCTGGTTTTTTTGCAATTGCAATTCATCGTTTAGCACATATTCTCTACAATTTAAATACGCCTATTCTTCCTCGTTTTTTTTCCGAATATGCACATTCTAAAACTGGAATTGATATTCATCCTGGTGCTTCAATTGGAAAAAACTTTTATATCGATCATGGTACAGGAATTGTCATTGGAGAAACAACATTGATTGGTGATAATGTGAAAATTTACCAAGGCGTAACATTAGGAGCGTTTTATGTTTCGAAGAATTTGGCTAATAAAAAACGTCATCCAACAATAGAAAATAATGTCACAATTTATGCTGGAGCAACTATTTTGGGAGGAACAACAATTATTGGAAAAAATTCTGTAGTCGGCGGAAATGTTTGGATTACAGAAAGTATAGAAGAAGATTCTGTTGTCTATCAAGAGAATCAACCACAAATAAAAAAACAAAAAAAAGAACAACATATCAATTATATCATCTAAAACCTTACAACAATGATTTACAATAATGTATTAGAAACCATAGGAAATACACCAATTATTAAACTGAATAAATTATTTCCTAACCATAACGTTTATATTAAAGTAGAAAAACAAAATCCGGGTGGATCAATAAAAGATCGTATTGCTTTGGCAATGATTGAAGATGCTGAAAAAGCTGGAATTTTAAAACCTGGAGGAACAATTATAGAACCTACTTCGGGTAATACAGGAATTGGCTTATCATTTGTTGCGGCTGTAAAAGGTTACAAAATGATTATCACAATGCCAGAATCGATGTCAATTGAACGTCGTAAAATTATGGAAGCTTATGGTGCTGAATTTGTTTTAACTCCAAAAGAATTAGGAATGAAAGGCGCTATTGCAAAAGCACAAGAATTAGCCGAAACAATAGAAGGCGCTTGGGTTCCGCAACAATTTGAGAATAATTCGAATCCGACAGTCCATTACAATACAACAGCAAAAGAAATCCTTGAAGATTTTCCACAAGGAGTTGATTATTTAATTACAGGAGTTGGAACAGGCGGACATCTTTCTGGAATTGGAAAAGCATTAAAAGAAGTTAACTCTTCAACAAAAGTTATCGCTGTAGAACCAACAGATTCTCCTGTCATTTCAGGAGGAAATCCTGGTCCACACGCGATTCAAGGAATTGGAGCAGGATTTATTCCTACTAATTTAGATACTTCAATCGTTGATTCTTCTACTCAGATTACAAAAGAAGAAGCATTTGAATTTGCAAAAAAAGTGGCTAAAGTAGAAGGTATATTTGTCGGAATTTCTACAGGTGCTTCATTGGCTGCAGTTGCTAAAACTTTGAATGAAGTAGACAAAAACACGAAAATATTAACTGTCAACTACGATACTGGCGAACGCTATTTATCAGTAGAAGGTTTATTTTAAATACTATAAAAATTTTTAAACGAAAGGAGATATTGACAAAATGTCTCCTTTTTTTATTCAACAAAGTCAAAAAGTCAGTTTTTAGGTTTTATTTCTACTTTGGAATTTTTTTTGATGAAATACACCAAACAAAACCAATATAAAAAACTAAAAACCAATGGATTTTAATCAATTTACAATAAAGGGTCGTGAAGCGATTCAAGCAGCGCAGCAAATTGCAGTTGCACAAAAAAATCAAGCAATAGAACCAGCTCATATTTTAGGTGGAATGATAGATGTTGATGAAAACGTGTTATCATTAATCTTAGAAAAACAAGGTGTAAAAATGGATATGTTGAAACCTGAGTTGGATTTAGAAATCAATAAATATCCAAAAATAGAAGGTCAACAAGGAAATCATCTTTCCAATTCATCTAACCAAATTTTGCAATCTGCACAAGAAATTGCAAAAGAGATGAACGATGATTTTATCACCTTAGAGCATTTATTATTAGGTATAATTAAGAATGGTTCACCTGTTAGTCAGTTATTAAAAAATAGAGGTGTAACATTCGAGAACACAAAAAAATTAGTAACAGAATTGAGAAACGGAGAAAGAGTAACTTCTGAAAATGCAGAAGGAACATATAATTCATTAAATAAATACGCTAAAAACTTAACAGATTTAGCAAAAGAAGGAAAATTAGATCCTGTAATTGGACGTGATGAAGAAATTCGTCGTGTCTTACAAATTCTATCTCGTCGTACAAAAAATAATCCTATCCTTATTGGTGAGCCAGGTGTTGGTAAGACCGCTATTGCAGAAGGATTAGCACATCGTATTATTGACGGTGATGTTCCTGAAAATCTATTGAATAAACAAATTTTTTCATTGGATATGGGAGCTTTGGTGGCTGGAGCAAAATACAAAGGTGAGTTCGAAGAAAGATTAAAAGCAGTTGTTAAAGAAGTCACTTCTTCTAATGGTGAAATCATTTTATTTATCGACGAAATTCACACACTTGTTGGTGCTGGTGGTGGCGGAGAAGGCGCAATGGATGCTGCAAATATCCTAAAACCTGCCTTGGCTCGTGGAGAGTTACGCTCTATTGGTGCTACAACTTTGAATGAATATCAAAAATATTTTGAAAAAGATAAAGCTTTAGAGCGTCGTTTCCAGAAAGTAATGGTAGAAGAACCAGATGAAGAATCGGCTATTTCTATTTTGCGTGGAATCAAAGATAAATACGAGCAACACCATAAAATTGGAATTAAAGACGAAGCAATTATTGCGGCTGTAAAATTATCAACACGTTATATTACAGATCGTTTTTTACCAGATAAAGCCATCGATTTGATGGACGAAGCAGCTTCTAAGTTGAGAATGGAAATGAATTCTAAACCAGAAGATTTAGATAAATTAGATCGTAGAATTATTCAATTAGAAATCGAAATTGAAGCGATAAAACGCGAAAATGACGAGAAAAAATTGAATCTTTTAAAAGAAGAATTATCTAATCTTCAAGATGAAAGAAATCAATTGAATTCGAAATGGGAAGCGGAAAGAAATCGTGCCGATGAAGTTCAAGATTTAAGAAAATCTATCGAAAATATCAAATTCGAAATTGAGCGTGCAAAACGAGATTACGACTATGCAAAAGCCTCAAAATTAGAGTTTGAAGATTTAGTAAATGCAAAAAATAATTTAGAAGAAGCTGAACATAATCTAGAAGAAAATAAACAAAATAAACTGGTAAAAGAGTTTGTTGATGCGGATGATATTGCAGAAGTTGTATCGAAATGGACAGGAGTTCCGGCTCAGAAAATGATGCAATCTGATCGCGAAAAATTATTGAATTTAGAAAACGAATTACACAAACGTGTTTTAGGTCAAGAAGAAGCAATTATAGCAGTTTCTGATGCCATTCGTCGTTCTCGTGCAGGTCTTAGTGACGAAGGAAAACCAATCGGTTCGTTCTTATTCTTAGGTTCAACTGGTGTTGGGAAAACTGAGTTGGCAAAAGCCTTAGCCGAGTTCTTATTCGATGATGAAAATGCAATGACTCGTATCGACATGTCCGAATATCAGGAGCGTCATGCAGTTTCTCGCTTGGTTGGGGCACCTCCGGGTTACGTTGGTTACGACGAAGGTGGTCAGTTAACAGAAGCGGTTCGTCGCCGTCCTTATTCAGTTATTTTGTTGGACGAAATTGAGAAGGCACATCCAGATGTTTTCAATATTTTGTTACAAGTTTTGGATGACGGACGTTTGACAGACAACAAAGGTCGTGTGGTTAACTTTAAAAATACGATTATCATTATGACATCGAATTTTGGTTCTCATACGATTTTGGATAAATTCTCAAACATTGACGAAAATAATGTGGCACAAGTTTATGATGAAACAAAAGATGTCGTTTTTGAGGAATTGAAACAAAACTTTAGACCAGAATTTTTGAATCGTATTGATGAAATTATTTTGTTCCGTCCATTGAGTGAAAATCAAATTTCTGGAATCGTGAATATCTATTTAAGCGGAGTTGCGAAGAAATTAGCACAACGCGATATTACATTAGATATTACGCCAGAAGCTGTCGATTATTTAGCAAGAAAAGGCTACGATCCTCAATTCGGAGCAAGACCATTGAAACGAGTTATTCAACAAGATGTATTAAATGAACTTTCAAAAGAAATTTTAAAAGGAACAATAAATGATAATGATGCGGTTTTAATCGATTATTTCGAAGAAAAACCTGGAGATAATAAATTAGTTTTCAGAACTAATCAATAAGTATTTTACGATTTTATTCATGTGTAAAAAATCCGCTCGTTGAGCGGATTTTTTTTTATTTCTTCTTTTTATAAAGCGGAACAGTGCTACATGCTTCACCAAACATCAACGAACTTACAATTGGTTGTAAACGTTCAATTAATTGAATATAAGCCGAATCGGGAACTGGCTTGTGCGAGCAACCTTTCACAATTATTTTTCCATCAACATAATCTTCATAAGGCAAATGATCTACAATTTCGGTGTACAAAATCGTATCCAAATCTTGTAAACTTCCATGTACAATTCGTTTCGCGATTGGCGACAAATAGGTTGCGACCAACAAATAAGCCCAAGACGGAACAATCGCATCCGCAGTACACGTTAACGCTACATATTTATCTTGATATTGTGTCCAATCATGATTTTTCAGATTTTCTCTAAAATCCTTTTCTCTAAGAATCAATTCTTCATATAACCAATCTTTCAAGTCAAAAACAACACGATCTCCATCAGGATAATAATCTTGTAAATCAATTGTTACTAAACTACTATTGGCAACTTTATTTATAATTTCGTCTGACATTTTTCTTTGTTTGAAAGAGTAAATTTACGCAATAAAAAACATTGAAATCTACTCCACTTATAGATTTCTCCTATCTTTGTAAGAAGAAAAATGATTTCCATTGAAATACTATATCATTGCAGGTGAAGCTTCGGGCGATTTGCACGCATCGAACTTAATGAAAGAATTAAAATTAAAAGATCCACAAGCTGAATTCAGATTTTGGGGAGGAGATTTGATGCAAACGCAAGGCGGAACTTTAGTCAAACATTACAGAGATTTGGCGTTTATGGGTTTTGCTGAAGTTGTAATGAATTTGAGAACGATTTTAGGAAATATTTCGGTTGCTAAAAAAGACATCGAAGCTTATCAGCCAGATGCAGTTATTTTAGTTGATTATCCTGGTTTTAATCTCAGAATTGCTGAATTTGTAAAAAGTCTTGGAATTAAAATTTACTATTATATTTCGCCACAAATTTGGGCTTGGAAAACTGGTCGAGTTCATAAAATCAAAAAAGTTGTCGACAAAATGTTTGTGATTCTTCCGTTCGAAGAAGAATTTTATCAACGTTACAATTACAAAGTAGATTTTGTCGGAAATCCATTATTAGATTCGTTGAATAATCTTCCGCCAATTGATGAACAACAATTTAGAAAAGATCATAATTTAGACGAAAGACCAATTATTGCTTTACTTCCTGGAAGCCGAACTCAAGAAATTAAAGTCAAATTACCTTTGATGCTTTCAGTGGAAAAAGATTTTCCCGATTATCAATTTGTTGTGGCTGGTGCACCATCTCAACCAATCGAAAATTATAAAAAAATTGCAGGCAACAACTTGAAAATTGTTGAGAATAGAACCTATGATTTATTACGAGTTTCTCATGCAGCCTTGGTTACATCAGGAACAGCAACATTAGAAACTGCTTTACTGAAAGTTCCAGAAGTTGTTTGTTACAAAGGAAATGCTATTTCGTACGAAATCGGAAAACGTGTTGTAAAAAACATTCGTTTTATTTCGTTGGTAAACTTGATTATGGACGAAGAAGTAGTGAAAGAGTTAATTCAATATGATTTAACTTACGAAAATATCAAACGAGAATTAGATTTAATTTTAAATTCTCCTAAACGAGAAAAAATCATGAAAAGCTATGAAGAATTGTATCATAAACTTGGTGGAATTGGTGCTTCAGAAAGAACCGCTTCACTAATTATTGAGGACTTAAAAAAATAATTTAAAAAAAAGTAAAAGTTTGACGCAACCTTTTATTGTTTTTTTAATCTTGTAAGCTATAGATGTCATTCAGATCTAATTATTAAAATGTTTCAGGATTGACTTAATTAAAGTTTACACCTATTCTAACAAAGGTAATCCTCTTGATTTTCAAGGGGATTTTCTTATTTTATATGTTAATTTTTTTTCTTTCACGCAACCTTTTCTAAAATCTATATCTTATTTTTATAACGATTAAAACTCATACAATGAAATTAATGAAAAGATTAAGCATGTTTGCTTTGGTAGGTATTTTAGGTTTATCAACATTTAGTTGTTTAAATAATGATGACTCAGATTATATGAATTATGGTTTTTTAGCAACAACGGCAATTAATGTTCATGAAGACTCTATTCAGCCAGTAGGAAAAACTACAAATATTCGAGTAACGTACGAAAAAACAAATTCTTGTCAAAATTTTATTCAATTTAGCTCTTTACAAGGAAGTACAACTTTTAAACACAACATTGGTGTTTATGCAAGTCAAAGTAATGGAAACTGCACGCAAAATACTTCGTACGAAACAAAAACTTTGAAGTTTACACCTAAAGAAGCTGGTGAGTACACATTAAGATTTTGGACGGGAAATAAACCAAATTCAACTGAACCAATTTATGTCTCAATTGTGTTAAATATCAAAGAAAAATAAAGTCCAATAAGTTTTGAATAGTGACTCTCTTGAAATTTTAATCAAGCAATGTCAAGAACAAAATAGAAAAGCTCAAGAAGAAATTTATGTTGAGTTTTCACCTGTTTTGTTCTCGATATGTCTTCGTTATGCCGAAAATTACGAAGATGCGCAAGATATTTTTCAAGAGGGTTTTATTCACATCTTCAATAAAATAAATCAATTCAAATTCGAAGGATCTTTTGAAGGTTGGATGAAACGAATAATGGTAAATCTTAATTTAGAAAAACTAAAAAAGAAGAATAATTTACCTTTTGAAGATTTCGAAAATCTCATTATCACACAGGAAGATGACGACGAAGTTGAAGAAGATTTTGATTATCAACAGTTGTTAGAAGCCGTTCATAATCTTCCACCACAATATAGGCAAGTTTTTAACCTCTACGTTTTTGAAGAATATTCGCACCAAGAAATTGCAGAAATGCTGACCATTTCGGTTGGAACTTCAAAATCAAACTTATCAAGAGCACGAAATTTATTAAAACAAAAACTCAATCAATTAAAAACTGTCACAGAAGATGAACAAATTTGATCAACATATTAAAGATAAACTCTCGCAACCACAACTTCCTCCTTTGGATGCTTGGAAAAATATTCAAGAGAAATTAGACGAGAAAGAAAAGAAAAAACGCATCATTCCTTTATTTTATTGGATTGGTTCTACAGCAGCGTGTTTAGTTACGGGAATTTCTATTTATTATTTTAATCAAAATGATGCGGTTAACGTTAATCATACTCCGACTAATGAAGTTGTAAAAACGAAATCGACTTCTAAAGAATCTATCAAAAAAGATTTGAATAATATTGAACATACAAAAGAAAAGTCTTTTGATAATAAGATTGTTTCTTCTGTAAAAAAATCTTCTAAATCAAATCAAAAAACAATTCAAAGTTCAAGTTCATATTTTGAAAATATAATTGGAGAATCAACTTTATTTTCGAATACAATTCCAAATCAAAAAGAAGATAAAACACTAGAATTATCTCAAAAGAATTCAACTCAAAAAGATAATTTTGTACAAAATAATTCTTCAATCAATCCAAAAAATGAAGTTTCTGAAAAAGAAACTAATCCTAAAATTTTAGAAGAAAAACCATTAGAATTAGTTCTTCAAGAAGAGGAAAAAAAGAAAGAGAAAGTAGAAATCAAACAGAAATCTCCACTTCTGACGATTTCTTCGTACATCAATCCAACAAAAGTGTTAGAATCAAAATCTATTTTAGCAAATGAATTTAATGATTACAACATCAAAAATAACATTACAGTTGCTTATGGCGCAAAAGTTTCTGTTCGATTAAATGATAAGATAAATGTTCGTTCGGGAATTGCAAAAGTTGAGTTGGAACAAAATACAACCAATATAAATTCGGGAATCAATACAGGTGTTTATGCACTTTCTGCAAGCATGCCAAAATCATCTAACAATATCACATATCATTCGAATATTCGAGTTGTAGGTGATAATACATCACATACGACAATGACCATGTTGTCTTCTGAAACCAATACTATGGAACAAAAAGTTCATTACATCGAAGTTCCATTAGAAATTGAATATAAACTGGCAAGTTTTGATAAATTCAATATTCTAGCAATAGCGGGAGGAAGTTATTTTGCTGTAACGAAAAATTCTATTTCATTAGCTGATACTAATACAAGATCAAATTATAAATTAGGCGAAGCAAATAACTTAAATAATTCGAGTTATAGCGCTAACGCTGGAGTTAAGTTAGAGTATAATTTATCAAATAAATCAAGTATAAATTTGGAACCAAATTATAGATATATGCTAAATCCATTGAAAAATGTAGATGCTAAAAATCCTTCTTTATTAGGATTGAATATAGGTTTTTCAATTAAATTTTAACAAAAAAAGACGAAGATTATTCTTCGCCTTTGTTATTGTTTAATTTGATTACAATTGTATTATTTTCTTCAGTCATATCCACTTTGGCTTCCTCAAAAGTTGGCTCACGCAAAATAGGATCTAAATTCTTAGAAAAACCATACGGTTCTTTACGCACACCCAAAAAACTTTTATCAAGCTGTTTATTATTGTTCGTATCCAAATACACTTTTACCGCATAAAATGTTGGCTCAATATCTTTAAAAACCGTTTCATACTTGTCTATATCAGCAACTGGAACGTACAATTTTTTGAATGCATTTTGACCTTTTGTATAATTTTCTACATTTCTATAAAACTCTATAGCCAAATTTCCTTTCATTTTCTTAAGGTTTGTGATTGATAGTTTTACATCAATTTGAGCCATTGCCATTTGAGTAAAAAATAACACAATTAATATAAGAATCTTCTTCATTTTTTTATTTTTTTAATCAATTCATTTACAAATAATTAAAACCTACTATTTGTAAAAAAATTTATAAATTATTAGGATGAAAAAGTATCTCTTTTTTACCCTAACAATTTGTTTCTCAATCGGAATAATTTTATCCGAATTATTAATTCCTGCTACAAATTTACGAATTATATTTTTTTCATTAATTATTCTACTTTTTATCTCTTTGTTAAAAAATAATAATCGTCAAAATATAATCACTTTTTTAGGCATTTCGATGATTTTAGGCTATTATATTCATCAAAATTATAATAGACATTCAAAAATTGATTTCGAATCTGTTTCGAGAATTCATTTACTAAAAGTCGTTTATAGTTCTAATTCTACCGAAAAATATACCAATTACGTTGTAAAAGATATTGAAACGAATGAGCAAATTTTACTTCATATCAAACCTCAACAACAAATTTTATATCCCAATGATGAAATCATAATTTTAGGAGAAAAAAGAGAAATCCAAAAACCGTTAAATCCATATCAATTTGATTATAAACGTTTCTTAAACAGAAAACGAATTTATTCTCAAATCTTTACAAATGAAATTATTTCTATTCACAAAGAAGGAAATGGATTTCGAAATTGGGTTGCCAAATCGAAAGTCAAGATTCGAAAAGAACTAACAGAACAAGGTTATTCCCTTGAAAGTAGAGCGATTATTTCGTCTATGCTTTTGGGTGATAGAACGGAGCTTTCGCAAGAACTCAATCAAAGTTATGTAGCAACAGGAGTTGTGCATATTTTATCCATTTCTGGTTTACATGTGATGATGATTTACATGATTTTACAATTCATTTTACAACCATTATTAAAGCTAAAACAAGGTCGGAAAATTAGAATAATTATTAGCTTAATATTTATCTGGATCTTTGCTTTTTATGTCGAATTACAACCGCCAGTTTTTCGTTCTGCGTTGATGATTACCATTTATTATATTAGCGAATTACTCAACCGACCAAAAAATATTTTCCACACACTTTCACTTTCTGCTTTTATCATTCTAGTTTTTCAACCTAATTATTTGTTTGATGTTGGCTTTCAATTGAGTTTTTCAGCGGTCTTTTTCATTGTTTGGCTCAATCCAATTTTTGAGTATTATTGGAAAGTTAAAAATAGTTTCCTGAAGAAAATCAAGATTATGATTGAAACAAGTTTATCTGCTCAATTAGGAACTTTACCAATTTCGGTCTTGTATTTTAATCAATTTTCAGGATTGTTTTTATTTGGAAATTTAGTCTTGATTCCTGCTTCCTTTTTTATGATTTGTGGCGGTATAATTAGCATTCTTCTCATCATTTTTGATCTTAATATTCCAATCTATACGTGGATTTTCAATCATTTTATCTATTACTCAAATCAATATATTTATTGGTTAGCGAACTTCAAGTTTATTGCAAAAGATGTTTACATCAGTTTATTTACCGCGATTTTGATTGGCGTTATTTTATATGCATCAAAACCATTATTCCTAAAAAAATCTAAACTAGCATTATTTGTTTGTTTAATTTCTTTATTTCTAATTGAATCTGAACGATATTATCAAGTTTATCAACTCAATCATTCGAATGAATTGATCGTTTTTAATCAATATAAAAATAGTATTATCGGAATAAGAAATCAACGAAGTTTAGCAATTTTAAGTGAAAATCCTTTGGATGAAAAAACATATAATTTTACTATTAAACCTTATAAAATTCACGAAAGAATAAAAGATGTTAGTTTCTACTCTTATGATTCAGACTTTAAACATCAACATTTTATCAAACATCCAAATTCTATTGAAACGAAGTCATTTAAGCTCTTATTAAATGAAGAACATTCTGATATTCCTTTTTATGTGTTAATTCATCAATCAAGGCTTTATCCTTTCGAAAATAATGAAAATTTAAAAAGGGTAATTGCTGATGCCAGCAACTACCCTTCTATTGTTACAGAACTCGAAAAAACTTCTGATTCTGTTTTATGGAAAACCTCTCAACAAGGTTATTTCTCGATTAAATTTTGATATCGTTTATGAAATCTGTTGAACTACGATAACCCAAAACGACTTTGTTGATATCTCCTTTTCCGTTCATCAAAACAGTTGCAGGATAACTCAATTGTCCGTTTGTAAAGGCATATGCCATATAATTCGCTTTAGCAGGCGCAATATATGTATACTGAATTCCCATAAATTTTACCATATCCTTTGTTTCTGCATCAAATTTTACCGCAATATAATTTTTGTTTACATAATCTGCGACTTTATTATCTGTAAAAGTTTCTTTGTCCAAACGCTTACAGAATCCACACCAAGTTGTATAAAAATTAATCAATACAGGTTTTTCTGGATGTGCTTTTATTTCCTTTGTTGCTTCGTCTAATGATAACCATTTAATTTCTTGTCCGAAAAGAAATGATGATAAAATTAGGGCAGCGATTGCTAAGCTTGATTTCATAAATTTCAATCTTTATTATTTAACTCCGTGCATCAATTTCTTCATAACTGGATTTAATGCGATAACGATTAAACCTGCTACAATTGGTACAATTGTAAAAATTAAGAAGAAAGTTGATAACGAATATTCTTTTGTAATATTTTCGATTTGACCTCCTAAAATGGCTGCCAATTTGTTACCAATTGCAATTGCAAGGTACCACATTCCGAACATAAATGCAATCATACGTGCTGGAACTAATTTTGATACGTACGAAAGTCCAACTGGAGATAAACAGAGCTCGCCCAATGTATGGAACAAATAAGCTAATACTAACCAGATGATAGAAACGCGAACGCCTTCTGAAATTCCGTAAGAACCGAAAGCTAAGAATCCGAATCCGATTGCCATAATGATTAATCCTAAACCATATTTTACAGAAGCTGATGGGTTGTATTTAGAATCCCAAACACGAGAAACTAATGAAGCTAATGCAATGATGAAGAAAGAGTTTAATGTAGAGAACCAAGAAACGGTAATTTCTACTTGAGAATCTTTAATCTCTGCTACTTTCGCAGGAACAACTTCAGATGGTTTGTTTTGATTTTTATATTCAGTATCTAATTTCACTAAACTTTCTGGAGAAACTAATACAAATTTATCTCCTTCTTTGTGAATGCTAATATCTGAACCTTTTGTTAAAGCGTCTTGAGAAGCTAAATTAATTGTTTCAGTAACAATTTTATCTGTAGAATTTGCAACATAAGAAGCCGTAACTGGTGTTTTATCAAAAACAGGTTGACCTTCTTCGTTCATCACTTGTTTACCAGAGTCGTCTAATTTAGCCGTTTCAATTGCTTGGTAAGAAACATCGTAAGAGTGAGAAGTCCAGTTATAGTTTAACATCCAAATTGCAGCAGCCCAAATTCCTAAGAAAGTAAACGCTAAAACAACATTAGATAAAGCCGCTTTTTTAAATGTTTGTTTTGCTAATAAAATCAATACATACGAGATGAACAATAATGGAACAACTGTTAATAATGTATTGAAAACGTTGAATGCCATTGCAGCACCTCCAATTAAGTTACGTTCTGTATTATCACGCGCAAAGATTACTAATGATGTAGCTCCTTGTTCGAAAGACATCCAGAAGAAGATAACGAAGAAAGCAAAAATAATTACCGCAATCATACGATCACGAACCACTTTTGTATAATTTGCCAAACGACGAATTACCACAAAGAAGAACAAGAACAATGCTACTAAAATAACGACATTTTGTCCTGATAAACCTCCGATAGAGAATGGGAATAAGTTAATTCCACCAATTGCATTTAACGGATCATTGAACGCATAGCCTAATCCTAAAAGCGTCATAATAACGATTAAGATTTGATCTAAAACTGTAAAAGGATTTGGTTTTTCTCCTGGCTCATATTTTGGTGTATCATCATCAGCAGTAATTTGATTTCCTGTTTTTGAAGGAACTTCACCGATATGCCCAAATAATGGTTTTGCTAACCAGAACTGTAATGTACCCAATAACATGAAGATTCCAGCTAAACCGAATCCCCAGTGCCATCCAACTTTTTCTGCTAAGAATCCACACAACATCATTCCGAAGAATGCACCAGCGTTAACTCCCATGTAGAAAATTGTATAAGCACCATCCTTTTTCTCAGGAAAGTCTTTGTACATTTCTGATAAGATAGATGTCATATTTGGTTTAAAGAATCCTGTTCCGATAACCAAACACGCCAATCCTAAATATAAAAAGATAGGTGTATCAAAAGCCATAAATGCATGACCAAGAGTCATAATAATCGCACCAATTACAACTGCCCAACGATAACCTATGTATTTATCGGCAATAATCCCTCCAAAGATGGGCGTAATGTAAAGTAACATTGCGTATGTTCCATATAAAGCGGTTGCTTTTTCTATAGACCATTCCCAACCTGGATTTAACCCAATAACTGCAGCTGTTAAAAACTGAATTAATAAAACGCGCATTCCGTAGAATGAAAAACGCTCCCACATCTCTGTAAAGAAAAGCACGAACAATCCCGACGGATGTCCTAGTACTTTTGAATCAAAGAAATTTTCTGATTTTGAACTCATGTTTGTTTGTTAAAAGTATATCTTAAAAGTTATTTTACGTCTTGCATTAATTTACGAATAAATGGAGACAATACGATGACAACAACACCTGCAACTAAAGAGTAAATTGCCAATTGTTGATAACCATCTGTATAAGCCATTAATTTATCTGTTAAAGATGCTGTTGGACTTGGGTCTGACATTCCAGCTCCTAAGATTCCTGCTAAATATTGCCCGTAAGCAGATGCTAAGAACCATAATCCCATCATCATTCCTCCTAAGTGTTTTGGAGATAATTTTGTTACCATTGATAATCCAATTGGTGATAAACACAACTCTGCAATTGTAACTGCAAAATATGCTAATGCAAATATTTCTAATGATGATAATCCATTTTCGTCAGCAAAAAATCTTAAAGAATAGAAGATATAATAAGCCCCTGCTAACATCAAGAAAGCTAAACCAAATTTTACAACTGTGTTTGGCTCAATTTTCTTTTTCGCCATCCATAACCAAACTAAACCTAATAAAGGTGAGAAAATAATAACATACAATGAGTTTGCACTATTATTCACAATGTTTGGATCTAATGGAACGCTAAATAAAGTTGAATGTAAGTTTTTGTTTGCAAACAAAGCTAAAGAACCTCCTGCTTGCTCAAAAATTGCAAAGAATAAAATAGAGAACGTAATCATGATAAAAGCAGCGATAAACTTACTTTTTTCTTTAGAACTTGGTATTTTATATAATTGAATTAAATAATAAATAATTGCCAATGGTCCTACAATAAACATAAACATATCTGTGTATGCTGTATTATGAATCATGATAAAAATTAAAGGAATACAAACCAATGCTCCTACATATACGGCTACTTCTCTAATTAATCTTTTCTTAGGATCCATTTTTTCAAGTGGAGAATCTCCAATTGGTCCCAGCTCGTTACGGATAAATAAGAATAAAACAACTCCAATTATCATTACGATACCAGCCGCTAAGAAAGCATAATTCCAACCAACTTGTTTACCTAAATAAACACAAACTATACCTCCTAAAAATGCACCTATATTAATCCCTGAATAAAATAAACCGAATCCAGCATCACGTCTTGGATCATCAGCTTTGTACAGTTCTCCAACCATCGAAGAAATATTTGGTTTGAAAAAACCTGTTCCAATAATACTTAATGTAATTCCGTAATAGAAAAATTGATGAGGATCTGTTGCAATTAATAAGTTTCCTGCAACCATTACCAACCCTCCGAAGATTAATGATTTTTTGAATCCTAAGATTCTATCTGCAAAAATACCTCCGATAAAAGTAAATGCATAAACAAAAGCTTGGATTGCTCCATATTTTAAATTTGATTCTGCATCCGTTAATCCCAACATATCTACCATAAAAATGGCAAGAACTCCTCTCATTCCGTAGAAGCAGAAACGCTCCCACATTTCTACCATAAACAAATGCCAAAGCTGTTTTGGGTATTTCCCTTCAAAGTTTTGAATTTGCTCTAAAGTTAATTTTTGACTCATAATTTCTTTAACTAAGCGCTAATATATCATTTAGATTTTATTAGCAATCAACGAAAATAAAAAAAACCTCCGACAATGCAGAGGTTTTTTTTGTTTAATGTATGATTTTTGTCAATTTGAATAATGTTTCATCTTATTCATTGGCGTATTCTAATAAATACAGCTTTTTTCTTACAAATTCTTCTTGATAAAGTTTGTCATTTTACGGTAAAGCTGAATACGCGTGTTTCCACCATAAATCCCGTGATCTTTATCGGTATAAATTGCCATATCAAAATCTTTGTTCGCTTGTACCAACGCTTCCGATAATTCGAATGTGTTTTGTGGATGCACATTATCATCAGCAGAACCAGAAATTAATAAGAAATTACCTTTTAAGTCATTTGCATAATTAATTGGTGAATTATCGTCATAACCAGCTGCATTTTCTTCTGGTGTACGCATAAAACGCTCTGTATAAACAGAATCATAATAACGCCAATTCGTTACAGGAGCAACTGCAATCGCCGCTTTGAACACATCATTCCCTTTGAATAATACATTCGAAGCCATGAATCCTCCGTAAGACCAACCCCAAATTCCGATACGAGATTTGTCCACATAAGGTAAATTACCAATCTCTTTCGCCGCAGCAATTTGATCCTCTACCTCATATTTCCCTAATTGCAAATATGTTTGTTTCTTGAAAGCTTCTCCTTTGTATCCCGTTCCACGACCGTCAACACAAAAAACGATGTAACCTTCTTGCGCCAACATCATGTGCCAATAATCATTCGAGTTGAAATAAGCATTGTTTACATTCTGAGAACCTGGTCCAGAATATTGATACATCAAAACTGGGTATTTTTTGTTTGGATCAAAGTTTTTTGGTTTGATTACATACGCATTCAATTCATTTCCTGCTGCAGTTTTCAACACAAATAATTCTTTTGTTCCAATATTATCTGTAGTCAATTTATCTTTTAAAGAAGTATTGTCAACGATAACACCCAAATCTTTTCCAGATTTAGATTCTACTAAACTAATTGTTTTTGGAGTTGTTGTATTCGAAAAAGTGTTAATAAAATACGTAAAATTCTTACTGAAAGCAGCCGAATTTGTTCCATTATTTTTCGTCAACATTGTTGTTTTCTTACCATCTAAACTAACCGAAGAAATTTGTCTTTCTGTCGAAATACGTTTTCCATTATTTGAGTTTGATTGATAATAAAGTGTTTTATTACCAGGATTATACCCATAGTAATTCGTTACCTCCCAATCTCCTTTCGTCACTTGGTTAATTAGCTTTCCGCTATCTGCATAATGGTAAATATGGTTATTTCCATCGCGCTCAGAAGTCCATAAGAACGAATTATCTGCTAAAAATTCTAATGTTAAATTATCCGTTTCTATCCACGCTTTATTTGTTTCAGTAAATAATTTATTTACTTTTTTCGTGTTGATATCATAAAACGAAACATCTACATTATTTTGATGACGGTTAGACGTTACAACCGTTAATAAATTCGCTTTTGTAGAGAACTTAATTTTCGGAATGTAATAATTCTGAACTCCGCCTAAATTAACATTTGCAGTTGAGTTATTCTTCGTATCAAAAACATGTAACGAAACTTCCGAATTGTCTTGTCCTGCTTTTGGATATTTGTAACGTAATTCTTGTGGATAAAGATTATTGTGGTAAATCGGAATATTAATTTCTTTGACTTTCGATTCGTCAAAACGAACATAAGCCAAAGACGTTCCATCAGCATTCCAATCAAAATTTCTTACGAAACCAAACTCTTCTTCATAAACCCAATCGTTGATCCCGTTGATAATATTATTCTTTTTACCATCCGTTGTAACTTGAATTACCTTGTTCGATTTTAAGTCTTGAATGTATAAATTATTCTCAAAAGCAAAAGCTACCTTAGAAGCATCTGGCGAAAACAAAGGCTCTTGAATTCCTTTTCCATCAAATAACAATACTTTCGATTTTGTTTGTGTATCATACACTTCAAACTTTGCTGTAAACGAATGGCGATAAATTTGGTGCGAATTAGTTTGCAATAAAACGTAACGCTCATCAGAACTAAATTCATAACCTTCAAACTTTCCAGGAACGACAACTACATCAGAAGTCTGACCTTTTTTCAATGTCGATTCATACGAACGTTTTACCAATCCGTCTTTTGTCAGAATAGTATAATTTTCTCCATCGTTCAATGAGTTCACTCCGTACAATGTATTTTCGCGGTATTTTCCGCCATATATCCCTTCAATGGTTATTTGTTGTGCATAAGAATAAGCGCCCATCGCAAGGACAGCTAAACTTAAAATAAATTTTTTCATATTAATTTTCTAATCATGTGAGTTCAAACAATCAAATATAAACAATTATATTTTTTAGAAAACCCCTTTCAACCGAATAATGAACATAAATAGAAGATGTACAAAAAGTTTTAAGTATTTTTATACATTCTATCAATCAAAACGTTTGTAATTTTGTCTTATAAAAAAATATCCAATATGAAGCATCAAGCAGTAGAAGGTTTTTCGAAATTATCGAAAGAAGGAAAAATTGAATGGGTTGTCAATGAATATTTGAATGGTGATGAATCTGCCATCAAAGTATTGAAACAATATTGGAATGATGATGCAGATTTACAAAAACTGCACGACGAATTTTCTGAAAATACAGTTTCTAATTTCTATATGCCGTTTGGTTTAGCGCCAAACTTTTTAATCAACGATGAATTATACGCTATTCCAATGGCGATTGAAGAGTCGTCTGTTGTTGCTGCGGCTTCTAAGGCTGCAAAGTTTTGGCAAACTCGTGGTGGTTTTAAAACAACTATTTTATCTACAACAAAATTAGGTCACGTTCATTTTATGTACGAAGGTGACAAAAAAAAGTTGCAAAATGGATTTGAAACATCTATTAAAAATCAATTAATCGAAACGACAAATGATATCACAAAAAACATGCGTGCGCGTGGTGGCGGTATTTTAGCTTTAGAATTAATTGATAAAACTGCTGATTTAGAAAACTATTATCAAATAAAAGCTTCTTTCGAAACAATGGATTCGATGGGTGCAAACTTTATCAATTCATGTTTAGAGCAATTTGCCAAAACATTACGAAACGAAATCGAAGCTGATTCTACTTTTACAGATGATGAAAAAGATTCAGTTCAAATCGTGATGTGTATTTTATCGAATTATACGCCAGATTGTATTGTTCGTGCAGAAGTTTCTTGTCCTGTTGAGCAATTAGCAGAAGGGAATGTAACCTCAGAAGAATTTGTCGAGAAGTTTTCTCGTGCGGTTCGAATTGCAGAAATAGAGCCTTATCGCGCAACAACGCATAACAAAGGAATTATGAACGGAATTGATGCGGTTGTGATTGCAACAGGTAACGATTTCCGTGCTGTAGAGGCTTGTGCGCATACATATGCCGCAAAAGATGGTCAATATTCTTCATTAACACATTGCGAAGTAAAAGATGGAATTTTCCGTTTTTGGATTGATTTACCAACTGCTCTTGGAACAATTGGTGGATTGACAGCTTTGCATCCTTTAGTAAAATTAGCGATGGGAATTCTTGGAAAACCAAATGCTAAAGAATTGATGGGGTTTGTTGCTGTTGCTGGATTAGCGCAAAACTTTGGTGCGTTGCGTTCTTTGGTTACAACTGGAATTCAGAAAGGTCACATGAAAATGCACTTGATGAATATCTTGAATCAATTGGAAGCAACAGAAGAAGAAAAGAAATATTTTGTCAATTATTTTAAAGATAAAACGGTTTCTCATCACAATGTCATCGAAGAGTTTTGCAGATTACGTGGTGTAGAAAATGTAGAAGACATCAAAAAAGATAAATAATCTAACAAATGCGAATTTGGTCTGTTCATCCGAAATATCTCGATGCAAAAGGAATTGTAGCACTATGGCGCGAAACGCTTTTGGCAAAAAATGTTTTGGAAGGCAATACAAAAGGTTATAAAAATCATCCGCAATTAATTCGCTTCAAAGCTGTCGAAAAACCGCTTGAAGCGATTAATCAATATTTAGCAGAAGTTTGGGACGAAGCCACAAGACGAGGCTATAACTTTGACCGAAATAAAATTGATTTTGATTTCAAAAAGATTAAAATTGACGTCACAATAGGTCAAATGCAATATGAATTCAACCATTTATTAAAGAAGTTAGAACAAAGAGATCCTGAGCGATTCAAACAAGTTGAAAACCTCAAAATGGTTGATTGCGCTGAGATTTTCGAAGTAAAAGAAGGAGAAATAGAAAAATGGGAGATCATTTCTTAGAAGAATATTTTGCGAAAGCAAAAGAAAAACAACGCGAACACAAAAAGTTTTTGGAGAAGTTGAAGAAAAAACCACCTAAAAACTTGGATCAAAAAATGGAAGAAATTCATGAAGATGTTTTCAGTCGCATCGATTGTCTTTCTTGTGCGAATTGTTGCAAAACAACTGGTCCGCTTTTTACACAAAAAGATATTGAGCGTTTAGCGCATGTTTTTCGTATCAAACCAAGTCAATTTATTGATAAATATTTACGAATTGATGAGGATAACGACTACGTTTTGCAGCAAGTTCCTTGTCCGTTTTTGGATAGTGAAAATTATTGTTTGGTTTACGAAGATCGCCCAAAAGCTTGCCGTGAATATCCGCATACAGATCGCAAAAAGTTTTATCAAATTAATCATCTTACCCTAAAAAACACGCTAATTTGTCCTGCAACCTACGAAGTTGTGGAACAAATGCAGAAAGAAATAAAAGTATAAATGGAAACACCTCTAAAAATAATCGCATTTATTATGTTGATATTTCCGACAATTTATCAAGGAATTGCTGGATTTAGAACCAAAGATGCTACTGTTGTAAAAAAAATTGCTTGGCGCGCCGTTTTGATGCAAATCATGGGAACGCTTTTGGCTTATTTTATCTTCATAAAAATTGGTCAAGACAAACAAGTTGCCATTTATGTTGGCTTTATGTTTTTTACGTCGCTTGCAATTTTAGTGCTGATTCAAAACATTTTGATTTACTTAAAAAATAATAGTAATAATTAAAACGTCGTCTATGAGCGACGTTTTTTTAATATCATTAAGCTAATAAATTAACGTATTGTTCTGCTTTTTCGGTTAGTTTAGTTTTTACTTGATCATAATTTGAATCAAAAAAACTTCGTAATCTGAACTTTGATTTTTTGGTTTGAATAGTTAGAATTTGATTGCGATTCAAGCGAAAAATGTCTTCTTCTTCGTACAAATAATAAATTGCTCGATATGGAATTTCATCTTTTTTGAAAATTGTTCTGATTTCGAACGTTTCTTCTTTTAACGTAAATAAGGTCAAATTAAACGTTAAATCGTATAAAATAGACATCGATGCAAGTAAAGAAATCATGAAAACGCCAATGCGTAAAAAAGGTTCGTCTATCCAAAAATTTCCTCCAAACCAAAAAGCTTTGACAAACGTGAAGTTAACCATCATTAATAATAGAAAAATGATGACGAGAAGAAGTGTTTGCCAACTAAGTTTAGATTTTACCATCTCTCATTGGATTTGTACTAATTTACAATTTTTTTGAACAGGTTTAGAAAATTTTTCTACAAATAAGAAACCTCAGATAAATCTGAGGTTCATTATATTAAAAAAAATGTTATGTTATAAAATTTCAATACTAAAACTATGATTGAGATAATTGTTATAATCCAAGATTTATGCCAAACTGAATCATTTTACGATTATCAAATGTGTTATCTTTAAAATAATTGTTCAAATCTTTTCTTACAAAAACATCAATCAATCCTAAACCAATTGTTATTTCAGCTCCGTAGATAAAATTATTCACATTATAATTTCCACGTTCTTTGTTGCGAACACCATCTCCTTTGTAAATATTATTCGATGATAACAACGTTCCTCCATACATATACGCTGCGATATAGTGTTTTCCTTGCGGACGATATGCAAAATCATCGGTAATATTTTTGACTTTCGAAAAGTTGTATTTAAATCCAACCGGAACCATAAAATAGGCCGAACGCAATTTCGATTTATCTAACGATTTATCACTTTTTACCAAGCCAACATTTCCATTTTCATCACGATTAAAGCGCATATCATCGTCGATGCGATACGTTCTCCACGAAAATAATCCTCCTGCCAAAAAGTTAACAGGACTTGTTAACGATAATTGTCTTTCGTACATTAAACCTACTGTAATGTTGCTCGAAAACTTCTCGTGTTTGTTCAATTCCTCATCTTTTTTTCCTGTAAACGCCATGTATCCAAAAGAAGCATAACCATTAATTTGATTCGCAATTCGGTAACGTTTCGTCACATCTTGTTTCGTTTTTGGCGTAATTGGATCTTCGCCGTTCATAATCGAAAATGCAACTTGTTGTTTGATGATATCATCTAAATTGAAATTTACCTCCTGAATACGATCATTTATCGTTCCCGAATACACGCTCGCAATCGCTTCTTTCTTCGCTGTAGCCTCAGAAGCATTCAGTTTTCCTTCTGTTAATTCTTTGTCAACTGCCGCAATTTTCTTTTCCATTGCAGATTTTTCTTCCTGAACAATTTGACGAATCACTAACGTAAATTCGCTGATGCGATCTTTTACAATTGGACTGATTTTTTCTTCATTTTTATCATTCAAATCAAATGTAAATTTTTGAGCATATAGTGATGTAGCTGATAAGCATAATAATCCTGCTACGATAAGTTTTTTTATCATAATCTTGCTAATTTAGGGATATTAATGTTTTATTTGAAGCCGATAGAAACCACGCGCGATTGGTTTGACTCCTTTAGATTTTCTTTATTTTCGATCGAATACAACAACATATTTGGATCTACAAAATTCTTATTCTTTTTGTTCACTTTTACAGAATCTAATGTTGTGTTAGCTGCAATATTTTTCTTTGGTTGAGCTTCTGATTTTAAATCTTCTTTCTTCTCTACAATAGCTTCTTTCTTCGTTGGAAAAGCCATTTCAACTTGTTGAGATTCTTCGTTTATTGCCACTTGAACTTTACCATGTTGAATTGGTTTCTTCTCTTCTTGTGTCTGAATTTCAACTTCTTTTTTAGAAGAATCAATCTTTTCATTATTCGCTAAAATCGATTCTGAAGAATGAACTGTATTAGAGTCTGATTGAATTTGTTGCGGATTATTTTGTTCCTGATGATTTACAAATTCTTTTGGTTGATCATCTTTCGATTGATTCGAGAATAAATAAATTGATGTAGAAACCGTAAATAACGCCACAACCGCAGCAGACAACCACCATTTAAAATTTGATTTTTGTGGTGATGGAGCGACATCCATACGAGCTTGAATTCTGTCCCACGCATCATGAGAAGGATTCAATTCACGATTTTCTAAATCGTCTTTTATATAGTTTGATATTTTATCGTTGTTTTTCATTTGTCATTTTCTTTTTACTTAGAACAATTTCTTTCAGTTTTGCCTTTGCTCGAAACAATTGCGTTTTGCTGGTCGAAACCGAAATATTCAGCATTTCTGAAATTTCTTGATGCGAATAATCTTCGAGAATATGAAGATTAAACACCAATCGATAAGGTTCTGAAAGTTGATCTAACATGTCTTGCACATTAAAATTTAACCACGTTTCCTCTACTTCTTCATCCGCTTCATCATAATTAGAAACTCTTACATCATCAACATAAATCAATGTTTTATTTGCACGTAAAAAAGTTAAACATTCGTTGACCATAATTCGACGCATCCAACCTTCGAAACTTCCTTTATTTTGAAATTTCTCGATATGATTAAAGACTTTACAAAAACCATTAATCATACAATCTTCTGCATAATGCATGTCTTCGATGTAGCTTCTACAAACGCTCAGCATCTTTTTGGAGCTTTGTTCGTAGAGTTCTTTTTGCGCCAAAGCATCGTTCTTTTTTAGTCGTTCGACTAAAATTTCTTCTTTACTTTTTCGATTTAGTACAAATAATTTCACGTGTGTTAATTGCTTTCTTACTTAATAGACTCAAGGTTTGTAAAAAGGTTACAGAAAATTAAACATTTTTTTTGAAATGATTTGATATAGAACGAAAAAAGCTCGCAATTAGCGAGCTTTTTAATCATATTTATCTAAAATAAATTATTTCTGAAACGAATCTTTATTCAATTCGTATAATATTTTAAGACCTTTTATCGTGTGTAAACGATCATCAATATCAATTTTATCTGTCAACGATTTGTAAACGCCGCCAACTCCACCTGTCGAAATCACATAACATTGTTCTCCTTCTTCGGCATTGATACGATCGATCATTCCTTCGACCATACTCAAAAAACCATAAACCATTCCTGATTGCATACAAGATTCTGTATCAGATCCCAAAACAGTTTTAGGTGCTTTCAGTTCTACTGTTGGTAATTGAGCTGTTTCTCCTACCAACGAATTTAAGGCAGTAATAATTCCGGGAGCAATCACTACTCCACCGACATTTGCCGATTCGTCAATCCCTAAAAAAGTTAGCGCAGTTCCAAAATCAATGATAATTTTTTTACCTTGATAATTTTGATAATGTGCAGCTACCGCATTCGCATATAAATCTGTTCCCATTTGGTTTGACTTATGCTTGATTGCAGATGGCGTATTACGATCCACAACCATTGGTTTGAACTTGTGAATCTTTTGTAAAGCAATCTTAACGCTTGCTGTAAGTGGTGGCACAACCGAACCAATCACAATATCTGTAATATCGTCTTTCTCAATTCCGAAAGGCTCGTACATGTTCGAGAATTTTGCAAAAAATTCGTATTCGGTACGATAAGGTTTTGAATTGATTGTCCATGTAATAATCTCCGTTTCACTTTTGAAAACCGCGAAACGAAGATTAGTATTTCCAATATTTACTGCTAATAACATTATTTTGTAAATACATTATTTTTATCATTTACATCTGCCAAACGTTTTGTTGGATCGATGGTAACTTGTTTAACTTCTTTTGAAACTTTAACGTCATATGTAGGTTTTGTCCAGAACCAATCTTCTAAAATTGTTCTTTTTGCACCTTGATATTCCACTAAATTTTCTGCTGGTTTTTCTCCACGCATTTCACGTAAAGGAATGTAAAATAATTCTTTCGAACCATCTGTATATTCAACCAATAAATCAATCGGCATTGCAAAATCAGATTTATTAGCGATTGTAATTGTATTTCCGTTTACAGCTTCTACAGCGTAATCAATTTTGCGTGTTGTATTGATAAATAAGTTGAAATACCATTTAAGATTAATTCCAGAAACTTCTTCTGCTACACGTTTGAAATCATTCCCTGATGGATGTTTGAATTTCCATTGTTTATAGAATTCTAGGAATGTTTTGTTTAAATTATCATTTCCAATAATATATCCCAATTGAATTGCTAAAACTTGACCTTTGTAATACGCTTCTAAAGAGTATGCATAATTTGTATTATAATAGTCTGCTAATAAACTTGCAGGTTCTTCTTTACCAGAAAGTGCTAAATTAATATATCCTTTGTAGGCATCTGGATTTGGATTTGAAGGCATTACTTTTAATTTATCTACAACATTAAGGTGCGCCATTTGCTCTACATACGATGTAAAACCTTCGTCGAACCACTCGTTGTATGTTTCATTGATACCAAATAATTGTTGGTACCAAGAGTGAGCTGCTTCGTGGAAAATAGTTCCGATTAAGCTATTTAAATTACTTCCTCCAGCAATTAAAGTTGCAGTACCATATTCCATACCACCGTCACCACCTTGAATAATTGAATATGTTTTCCAAGGATATTCACCAAAATGTTCAGAATTATAATCGAAGAAACCTAATGCATAAGGCATCGCTTGTCTCCACGCAGAAGATTTATCATTATCTTGGTAAACTAAATAAACATCTACGCCATGTTTAGATTTTTCGTGCTCCACAATAAATTCTTTATCTGCAGCCCAAACAAAATCGTGAATATTTTCAGCTTTGAAATTCCAAGCTACTTTACCATTTTTTGCTTTGATTGTAGGATTTTTCACATAACCTTTTACATTGTTTGGATTTTGTAATTCTCCCGAAGCTCCCACAACATAATCTTTATCGATGTTGATTGTAACATCAAAATTACCAAAAGGAGCAAAAAATTCGCGACCAACATATTCATCTAAATGCCAACCTTCAGGATCGAATTCTGCCATTTTTGGATACCATTGCGCCATAGAAAATTCTACACCATCTTTCGAATTACGTCCAGAACGACGAATTTGTTCAGGAACTTGCGCATTCCAAATCATATCGAAAGTAGAAGTTTGTCCTTCTGCAATTGGTTTTGCTAAAGTAACTTCTAAGATTGTTCCATCAACTTTATACGAAACGGCTTTACCGTCTTGCTTAAGAGAAGTCACTTTTTGATAACCGATTTGATCTGGTTTTAATTCAGAAATACGGCTAACATATTTTGGATTTTCTTTTGTTCCGACATTCGTTGCCATTCGTTTATCAGGATCTGGAATGTTTTGCAAACGATTATCCATCATACTTCCTGGTTGAAAAGCATTAAAATACAAATGAAAATAAACTTTATTCAGGCTTTGTCCTGAATTGTTCGTGTATTTCAATTGCATTTTTCCATCGTATTGATATGCTTTTTCTTTCATATCAACATCAATCTTATAATCTACCTTTTGTTGCCAATATCCTTTGCGTTGCGCAAAAGCAAATTGTACCAAACAAAGGCAAATTAGTAAAGTAAATTTTCTCATTTCTAACTAATCATTAAACTTTAATCTCTCAAAAATACGAAAAAGCTTGAAACAAGTCAGTTTTGTTTCAAGCTTTTGATTACTTTAAACAACCAAACTCTAATCTTATCAAATCTAATAATTCTTTTATCGATATTAATTCATCAACATTTGGATAATATTCGAGATAGTTCTCTGGATTATAATAATGAATCGTATTTTTTTTATTGTTACTATTAATCAAAATGTAATAACTTACTCCATCAAGAATCGATGTTTTCTTTTTCGTGTTTACGATACTTCCTTCTTCTATAGAATATTGATTTGATTTATTTTTTAGCTTATAGCTTATTTTATCAAAATCTGGCAAGTATAAAATATCTGTATCTAAAATTTTAAACCAAATTAATTCAAGATTACTCAAAGAGTTTAATTTCTCTTTAACAATTCTAATTTTAGTTACATTATCAATTGTTCCTGCTTTTGTTTGATACAGTTCTGCTTTCCAATAATCATCTTTAACATTATAAAGACGAAACATTTCTAAACCTGTCGATGTAGCGTATTTTTTATAAATTCTAATTTCATTTTCATGCAATTTCAATGAATCAATTTTCAATATTCGATTTAATTCTTCAATTTGTTGAGAGAATAATATTGAATGCAAACAAAATACTATAATCGATAAAGTTATCTTCATAAAATTAGTTGAACATTTTAGAATGTTAATATACTAAAAAAGCTCGTGTCAAGTACTTGACACGAGCTTTTAAATAATAAATAATAAAAAACTATATAATAATCATTCTACAATTACCACATTGGCGTTTGCAAAAATGAAGATAATATTCCTGGAAAAATTCCCATCACAATTAAGATAACCATTCCAATGATTAAAAGGAAATTCGTTAATCCGTCTTGTGTTTTTAATTTGTTTTTTCCTTTTTTGAAATACATATAGTTGATGATTTTGAAGTAATAATACATACTCAAAACTGCCATAACCAATGCAATTACAATCAAAAATAGGTTTTTATCGTTTGTTCCTCCAATACTTAATGCCATAAATTTAGCGAAGAAACCTCCTGTTAATGGAATACCTGCTAACGAAATCAAAGAAATTGTCATCGCTGCAGCCAGAACTGGATTTGCTTTTCCTAAACCAATGAAACTTTCAAATTTTGGATTTTTGAATTGATCAATCGTATAGAAAATAATGAAATTCGCAACCGAATAAGCAATCGTATAGAACATCAAAGCCTCTTTAGATGATGAATTGATGTTAAACAAAACAAATAACATGAAACCTGCTTGCGCGATTGATGAATAAGCCATCAAACGTTTGACAGATTTTTGAGAAATTGCTCCGAAGTTTCCGATAAATAACGTCAAAATGATGATTGACGCAAATAATAAACGGTAATATTCGGCATATTCTACATTTGTTGGGAATGATTTTAAGACTAAAATAAATCCTAAAAATGATCCTCCTTTGATGATTGTCGACATAAACGATGTAAACACAGTTGGTGTTCCGTCGTAAACGTCTGGTGTCCATGCATGGAAAGGAGCTGCAGAAACTTTGAAACAAAATGCAAAGATGATTAAACACCATCCTGCGTAATAAATTGTTTCGAAATCTTTGTTATAGTTCACCAATTGATCAACCATAAAAGTTCCTGTTGCGCCATACAAAAATGTTACACCCAACATCAAAATCCCTGTTGAGAAAGCTCCCATCAAGAAATATTTTACAGAAGCTTCTGTACTTCTAAGACTTTCTTTGTTTGTTCCTGCAATAATGTACATTGGAATTGACATTAATTCGATTCCTAAGAACATAATTACTAAGTTGTGGAATTGTGCTAAAACGGCGATTCCTGTAAAAGAGAAGAAAATTAAGGCATAATATTCTGCCACATGTTTTCCTACTTTTCCAAACGAATCTTTGTTCAACAATAAGTAAAAAATTGCCAATCCCGCCAATGCGATAAAGAACGAAACGCCGTAAAGCGACTGTCCAATCATATTATCGAATTTTCCTGCGAACATTGAGCAACCTTTCAAATCGAAAATTCCTCCTACAATCATTCCGAAAAACAGAACAACAGAAAGTATATTTAAGGCACGATTATTTTTGATGTAGAATCCACTAAACATCAAAATAATACCTGAAAGTGCTGATAAAATAATCGTATTCATATCTATTTATTCAAAAATGATTAATGTGCTAATAAATTAAAAATTGGTGTTGGATAAACTCCTAAAATAATCACTATGATTGCGATTACTGATAAAACTGCAATTGGTCCAAAACCTCCTTTTTGAGCATCTTTTTGTTTGATGTTTTTTACTTCTCCAAACAATAATGCGCTTGATAATCTCAACGTATAAACGGCAGATAAAATAACACCTAAACAAGCCACAACACATAAAACTGGATTGTGTGTAAACAATGCTGAAAGCATCATAAACTCTCCGATGAATGAACTTGTCAATGGTAATGCTACGTTTGCTAAACCGAATATCATGAATAAGATAGATAATGTTGGATCAACTTTCGCTAAACCACCAATCGATTTGATATCTGTCAAATCATATTTTCTTTCCATAATATCAACACATAACCATAATCCTAAAACAACTAAACCATGTGAAAACATTTGAAAATAAGCTCCTGTTACACCATTTGCTAATTCTGAAAATATTGAAACGAAGATTAAAGCCAAGTGAGCAATCGAGCTATATGCAATAATCTTCTTTACATTTTTTGCACTCAATGCGATTAACGAAGCGTAAACTAATCCGAAAATTGCGATATACGTAATGTATTTGAACAATTCTGAAATTGTTGGGAACATTCCCAAATACCAAGTAACCACTGCAAATAATCCCATTTTCGCCATCAAAGCTGAAAGTACAACTGTTAATGGAGTTGGAGATGTTTTGTAGATGGTTGGTTGCCATGTGTGAAATGGAAAGATTGGAATTTTAATCACAAAAGCGATTAAGAATAACAATGCCAACGCTGTATTTGTTGAATAATGCGGTCCTGTAACTTGTACAACATCTGTTAATAAAAATGATGCTGGTTGTAAGAAAAATCCGATGTAAATAATTCCTCCTAACATAAACATCGATCCTAAAATCGTGTATAAGAAGAATGTCATATTTGCGCGAATTTTGTCTTTTCCAATTCCGAATAATCCGATTAAGAAATAAACTGGAATTAAAACAACTTCCCAGAAGAAATAGAATAAAATTAAATCTTCTGCTAAGAAAACTCCGTTTAATCCTGCTAAAGTGATTAGCAATAACCCATAGAATGTATTGCTATATTTTTGTTTTGTTGTTGATAAATAAACAAAAAGAGCTAAGTAAGTAAGGTTAGTTAATAAAATCATTAATCCTCCCAAACCTTGAGCATTTAACGCGAAATAAGTTTTAACGCTGTTGAAATTGAACCATTGTGTTTGAAACGTTAACTCGTTGTTTCCTCCTTTGCAAGTGATAAACAAGTACAACGCCAACAACGCTCCACCAACGAATGCTCCTAACCATCTTTGTGGTTTTTGACCTTGCATTAATAGCATAAAAACTCCTACTATTAATGGTAAAATGATAAATAAAGATAAAAGCATTACTAACCTATTTTGAAATTAAATACCCCATAAAAAAGATTGCGATACCTGCCACGATTCCAACAACCATTAGCATAATATAGAATCCTACATTTCCGTTTTGTAGCTGACGTACATTTTTTGATGCGCGACCAGAAACAGTTCCAACTCCTAAAACAAAAGCTGCAATTCCTGCTTTTTCTACATATTTTTTCAAGACATCACCTAACTCGAACAATGGTTTTACAATTGCATTGTCGTATAATTCGTCGATGTACCATTTATCCTCAAAGAATTTTGCAATTCCACTTGCTTCACCATCTACATGATTTGTGTATTTCTTGATGGCATAATAAATTGCGCCAAGCACACAAAGTAATAAAGCTCCCATCATCATCCATTCTGTTGCATGAGAAACATGATGAGCTTCTCCGATTGATACAACTCCACTTAAGAAAGTTTGAAGTTTGTGTCCGTCTTGCATAAACAACGCTGGAATTCCTACATAACCTGCAAAAACAGAAAGAACTGCTAAGATGATTAATGGAATTGTCATTGCTGCTGGACTTTCGTGCGGATGAGCATCTTTATCTCTTAAATCTCCTAAGAAAGTCATCGCGTATAAACGGAACATGTAGAATGCTGTCATCACAGAAACGATAAATCCGATTCCGTAAACAACTGGATTAGAAACAAACATTCCTAATAACATTTCGTCTTTCGAGAAGAAACCTGATAATCCTGGAATACCAGCGATTGCCAAACATCCAATCAAGAAAGTGATATGTGTAATTTTCATGTATTTCTTCAATCCCCCCATTTTGCGCATATCTTGCTCGTGGTGCATTCCGTGAATCACAGAACCTGCTCCTAAGAATAATAATGCTTTGAAAAATGCGTGCGTCATTACGTGGAAAACTGCTGCGATATACGCTCCAGAACCAATTGCTGCGAACATTAATCCTAATTGAGAAACTGTAGAATAAGCCAATACTTTTTTGATATCGTTTTGGCGCATTGCAATAGTTGCAGTAACAAAAGCTGTTGCAATTCCTACGTACTGAATAACTTGTAATGTGATCGGTGCTGCCGAAAATAATTCGTTGCAACGTGTAATCATAAAAATACCTGCCGTTACCATTGTTGCAGCGTGAATAAGTGCTGAAACTGGCGTTGGTCCTGCCATCGCATCTGGTAACCAAGTGAACAATGGTAATTGAGCCGATTTACCCGTTGCTGCTAAGAATAACAATAATGTGATTCCTGTTAATACAAAACCTGTAAATGCAGATGAATCAATTGCTAATTGGCTGAATACTTTTACATATTCTAACGTTCCAAATTCTTTGAAAATCCAAAACATCGCCAATAAAAATCCAACATCTCCGATACGGTTCATGATGAAGGCTTTCTTCGCTGCTTTGATATATTCTGGATTTGTAAACCAAAAACCAATTAACAAGAATGAACATAATCCTACTCCTTCCCATCCAATAAACATCATTACAAAATTGTTTCCCATAACAAGAATCAACATGAAGAAGATGAATAAATTTAGGTAAGAAAAGAATTTTGCAAATCCTTTGTCTTCGCTCATGTAAGCCGAGCTATACACGTGAATTAAAAATCCAACTCCTGTAATAATTAACAAGAACAAACTCGTTAATGCATCAATTTGAAATGCAAACGGAACTTGTAAAGTTGGAATATTGATAATATCAAATGCCTTAAAAATTAATGGTTGTGCATCTGCTCCTGATGGAACTGACATAAAAACCATGATTGATAAAATGAAACTTGCCAAAACTGCTCCACTTCCAATGAAAGTCACTAAGCTTTTAGAAAGTACATTTCGTCCTAAACCGTTAATTAAAAATCCGATGAATGGAATCAAAGGAATTAACCATATATACTGCTCCATTCTTAACCTTTTAAACGATTTAACACATTAATATCTACCGAGTATACTTTGCGGAACAATAAAATTATCACTGATAATCCTACAGCAACCTCAGCCGCAGCCACAACCATAATAAAGAATACTAAAAGTTGTGCATCTGTTCCTTTTTCTAATGCTGGATTTGCGTGATAGTGCATTTTTGAGAACGCTACTAACAACAAATTCACAGAATTTAACATCAATTCTATACACATAAAAATGACAATTGCGTTACGACGAATCATTACGCCAGCCATTCCTATTCCGAATAGGATTAATGATAAAGTAATATAATAACTGATTGGTAACATCTTTTACTTTTTATATTTAATCCAATAATTCTTCGTCCTTTTTCGATAACATCACCGCTCCAATCATTGCAGAAATAAACAAAATACTGCTCAACTCGAATGGTAAAACATATTCTGAATACAACAATGATCCTAAATTGTGAATCAATCCTAAATCACCTGTTCCCATTTCTACAGCTGTGTTTGCAGAAGCTTGATTTTGTGAGAAAATACTAATTGTCAAGGCAATAAATAATAAAGAGATTAAACTCGCTGCTAATATTTTTGCTGGTCGACCAAATGATTTCTTTTCACTATTCAAGTTCATCAACATCACCACGAATAAGAACAATACCATAATTGCTCCGGCATAGACAATGACGTTTACAATTGCCAAAAACTGTGCGTTTAGCAATACATAATGTCCGCTGATGCAGAAGAATGTTACGATTAAATATAAAATGGAATGTACAGGATTCTTACTGAACACCATTAGTAGCGCACTTAACACCGTTAAGCTCGACAAAACATAGAATAAAATGATAGGTAATTCCATTAATTTGTAGCTTTTTTCGGGATTAATAAATCTTCTTTCGAATAGATAAAGTTTTGACGTTTGAAACTTGCTGGTGGAACTGTTTGCGATAAATAAACAGCATCTTTTGGACAAGCTTCTTCACAGAATCCACAGAAAATACAACGTAACATGTTAATTTCATATTTCGCTGCATATTTTTCTTCGCGGTAAAGATTTTCTTCACCAGGAAGTCTTTCTGCTGCTTCCATTGTAATTGCTTCTGCTGGACAAGCCAAAGCACAAAGTCCACAAGCCGTACAATTTTCACGATCTTCTTCGTCTCTATTCAAAACGTGTAATCCTCTAAATACAGGACTAAACGGTCTTTGTTTTTCTGGATAACTAATTGTTGCTTTCTTCGAAAAGAAATGCTTCAATGTAATCATCAACCCTTTTGCGATAGAAATCAAATAGATACTTTCCCAAAAAGTAAGGGGTTTACGTTCTACTTGTTTTACTCTATTTGTAATTGGTTTCATACTTTTAATGATTTTGATGATTCTACTTGTTTAATAATAAAATCACTAAGCCTGTAATTAACATATTGATTAATGCTAAAGGCAATAATTTTTTCCAACCTAAATCCATTAATTGGTCATATCTGAAACGAGGAATCGTCCAACGCACCCACATATAGAAGAAGATGAAGAAACAAGCTTTACCGAATAATGAAAGGAAATTAAGAATTGCCGTTCCATTCACTCCGATAGAGTTTACTAATGTTGCATCGTCTACAAATGGGATATCGTATCCACCAAAATATAAGGTAGAAATTACTACAGAACTGATAAACATGTTGATGTATTCTGCGAATAAGAAGAATCCCATCTTCATCGAAGAATATTCTGAGTGATAACCTCCAATTAACTCATTTTCTGCTTCTGGTAAATCGAACGGAGTACGGTTAGTTTCTGCGAACGAACAAACCAAGAAAATAATAAATCCTAATGGTTGTAATAAGATAAACCACGCATGCTCTTGTTGATAATGTACAATATCACTCAATTTTAAAGAACCTGTCATCATCAAAATTGTGATTAACACTATTCCCATCGGTAATTCGTACGAAATAATCTGCGAAGCTGCACGCAAACCTCCCATTAAAGAGTATTTGTTGTTCGATGCCCAAGCACCAATCATAATTCCATAAACACCTAAACTTAATACACCTAAAATGTATAAAAATCCGATGTTAACATCTGCAATTTGAGGAACAACTACACGATCTCCAATCTCGAAAGCTGTCGACCATGGAATAACTGCACCTGTCATACAAGCTACAATCATTGCCAAAGATGGACCTAAGATGAATAAAAATTTATTCGAATCTTTTGGTGTAATTTCCTCTTTCGAGAATAATTTTAAACCATCGGCAAGCGGTTGTAATAAACCAAAAATACCTGCACGGTTTGGTCCGATACGATCTTGTAAGAATGCTGCAACTTTACGCTCAGCCCAAGTAGAATACATGGCAACAACTAATGCAAAACCAATCATTACGCCTACTAAAGCTAACTTTTCTAATGCATCAGCAATAAATTCTTCTGTCATTTTGTTAATTTTATTTACGAATGATTAATCTTTAAAATCTTTACTTGTTGCTGGTCCATCAATTTTTGATAAATCACGATTTGGTTCATTTACTTCAGAAACCGAGTGAATATCTAATAAAATTTTTGGATCGCGTTTGATCACTTTCGGAAGTGTTTCTTTTGGCTCCACTTTATTCTCAAAGTAATGACCTTGACGAACAACAGAATCTTTAGAAATTTCTGATGGTTTTTCTAACGTCCAATCGTTGATATCTTTTTTATCGAAACGACATGTGTTACAAATCCAATCTTTTACTTCGTTAAATTCATCTTTGCGAGCTGTTACACGGAAAACTTCATTTCCACGGAACCACACTTGTGCTTTACCTGAACAAGTAGGACAATCGCGATGAGCATCAACTGGTTTCAAGAACCAAACACGGTTTTTGAAACGGAACGTTTTATCTGTTAAAGCTCCAACTGGACAAACATCAATAATATTTCCGATGAATTCATTATCTAAACTTTTGTTGATATGAGTTGAAATTTCAGCGTGATCTCCACGATTCATTACACCATGCTCACGACAACCTGTGATTTGATCCGCAGTTTTTACACAACGATAACATAAAATGCATCGGTTCATGTTCAACTGAATATTTGGACCTAAATCTTCTTTTGGGAATGTACGACGATCAAATTCGTAACGCGTTGCTTCTGCTCCGTGCTCGTAACTTAAATCTTGTAATTTACATTCTCCTGCCTGATCACATACTGGACAATCTAAAGGGTGATTGATTAATAATAATTCAACAATCCCTTTACGTGCCTCAACTGTACGCTCAGATGTTTTATTGCCTACAACCATTCCGTCCATAACTGTTGTACGACAAGACGGAACCAATTTTGGCATTGGACGAGGATCTGCTTCACTACCTTTTGATACTTCTACCAAACACGTTCTACAGTTTCCTCCTGTATTTTCTAATTTACCGTAGTAACACATCGCTGGAGGTGCTACTTCTTTACCAATCATACGAGCGGCTTGAAGGATCGTTGTTCCCGCAGGTACTTCAATCGTTTCGTTATCGATGGTAACTTTAAATAATGGTGTTTCTTCTGCCATCTTCGTATTAATTTGCGGTTTCTTTAATTTCGATTGGATCAGCATAATGTGCTAAACCAAAATTACGCGTCAAACATTCTTCTGGATTATTAATATGCCATTCGAACTCATCACGGAAGTGACGAATTGCCGCTGCAACTGGCCAAGCCGCTGCATCTCCTAATGGACAAATTGTATTTCCTTCGATTTTACGTTGTACATCCCATAACAATTCGATATCAGACATTTTTCCTTTTCCTTCATCGATTCTTTTCAAGATTTTCTCCATCCAACCAGTTCCTTCGCGACATGGTGAACATTGTCCACACGATTCGTGACGATAGAAACGAGCTAATGTATAGGTATGATAAACAACGTCTTGATCTTCGTCTAACACGATAAATCCTCCAGACCCCATCATTGTTCCTGTTTGGAAACCTCCTTCTGATAAACTTTCGTAATTCATATAACGAGGTTTACCTTCAGCAGTTTTTAACAATAAGTTTGCTGGAACAATTGGCACAGAGCTTCCTCCAGGAATACATGCTTTAAGACGTTTTCCATTTGGAATTCCTCCACAATATTCATCTGAATAAATAAATTCTTCAACCGTAATGGTCATATCAATTTCATAAACGCCTGGTTTATTAATATTACCACAAGCTGAAATTAATTTTGTTCCTGTAGAACGCCCAACTCCAATTTTAGAATATGCTTCTCCTCCAATCTCAATAATTGGAACAATTGCAGCAATAGTTTCTACATTATTTACAACTGTTGGTCTTCCCCATAAACCTTTAACAGCTGGGAAAGGTGGTTTTAGACGTGGATTTCCACGTTTACCTTCTAAAGATTCTAACAATGCCGTTTCCTCACCACAGATATAAGCTCCACCTCCACGTTGAACATAAATTTCGCAATCGAATCCAGTTCCTTGGATGTTTTTACCTAACCAACCTGCAGTTTTTGCTTCGTCGATTGCTTCTTCTAAAATTTCTGCAACCCACGCATATTCTCCACGGATATAAATAAATGATGTATTAGATCCTAAACAGAATGATGAAATCAAAACTCCTTCAATTAATAAATGAGGAATATATTCCATCAAGAAACGGTCTTTGAACGTTCCTGGTTCTGATTCGTCTGCGTTTACCACTAAGTGTCTTGGAACACCTTCTGGCTTTGCCAAAAAGCTCCATTTCATTCCAGTTGGGAAACCTGCTCCACCACGACCTCTTAAACCAGAAGTTTTTACTTCTTCTAAGATTTCATCCGTTGTCATTTTAAATGCTTTCTCAGCATTTGCATAACCACCATTTTCGCGGTAAGCTTGGTAATGACGAATACCTGGAACATCAATATTTTTTAACAGTAATTTTTGTCCCATTATGCTAATTTTTTCAATTCCTCGATTAATTCGTCTACTTTCTCGATCGTTAAATTCTCACGATACGTTTTTCCTAACTGTAACATTGGCGCGTAACCACATGCTCCTAAACATTCGGCTGGTTTTAATGTAAATAAACCATCTGCCGAAGTTCCACCAGCTTCGATATTTAATTTTGTTTTGATGTGCTCGATAATTTTGTCCGAACCTCTTAACATACAAGGTCCTGTTTGACAAACTTCTAACACAAATTTCCCTACAGGATTTAAGTTAAACATCGAATAAAATGAAGCTACTTCGTAAACTTCTACTGGTAAAATATTCAATACTTCTGCAACATAATCTAAATGAGGTGTGTCTAACCAACCACCAAACTCAGCTTGTGCCACATGAAGCAAAGGAATCAATGCACTTTGTTTTTTATCCTCTGGATAACGTGCAATGATTTTATCTACTTTTTGTTGTGTCTCTTCTGAAAATTGAATTGCCATTTTTAATAATTTTTATTAAGCATCTAATTCTCCAGCGATCAAATTCAAACTACTCATTGTAATAATGGCATCTGAAATCATTGATCCTTCGATCAATTCTGGATAAGCTTGATAATAAATGAAACAAGGTCTACGGAAATGTAAACGGTATGGCGAACGTCCACCATCAGAAACAAAATAATAACCCAACTCGCCATTTGCAGCTTCTATTGAATTATAAATTTCTCCTTTTGGCATATCTACCTCTCCCATAATAATTTTGAAGTGATAGATTAACGCTTCCATTTTTGTGTAAACATCTTTCTTTAGTGGTAAATAGAAGTCTGGAGCATCGGCATGATATTGCGTAGCTTCTTCTCCTTCTAATGCATCAATCTTTGCAATTGCTTGTTTGATGATGCTTAAACTTTGCCACATTTCTTGACCACGAACTAAGAATCTATCGTAACAATCCCCCGTTGTACCAACTGGAATATCGAATTCGAATTCTTCGTAACGAGAATATGGTTTCGCTACACGAACATCATAATCTACACCAGCCGCACGTAAATTTGGTCCTGTGAAACCATAATTTAATGCACGCTCAGCCGAAATTCCTCCAACTCCTTGTGTACGATCCATAAAAATACGGTTACGTAAAAATAAGTTTTCAAACTCTGTTAAGACATCTGGAAACTCTCTCACGAAACGATGGATTTTTGTCCATGCAACTTCAGAAAAATCACGTTCGAAACCTCCGATACGACCAATATTTGTTGTTAAACGAGAACCACAAATTTCTTCGTAAATCTCATAAATCAACTCACGATATTTCATCATATAAAGGAATCCTGTAAATGCTCCTGTATCAACACCCATAATCGAATTACATACGATATGATCTGCCATACGAGCCAATTCCATAATGATAACACGCAAATAAGAAACACGTTTTGGAACTTCAATTCCAACGAATTTCTCAACTGTCATGTGCCAACCTAAGTTATTTAACGGAGCCGAACAATAATTCAAACGGTCTGTCAAAGGTGTAATTTGGTACAAAGGTTTGCGTTCAGCAATTTTCTCAAAAGCGCGGTGAATATACCCAACTGTAGGAACCGCAGATTTGATGATTTCACCATCAATCTCTAAAATATTTTGAAATACCCCATGTGTTGCAGGATGCGTAGGCCCTAAGTTTAAGGTAATTGTGCTTTTTTCTAACGAACCATCTGGAAGATCAAGATGCTTTAATTTTTTAGTTTTCTCTTTTCCCATGGTTAATTTGCTTTTACATTAAAACCTCCATAATTGAAATCACCACCACGACCAAACATATCGTCGTCTTTGTCTTTACGCGTTTGATCCTCTAATGGAAACTCTTTGCGTAATGGATGATAATCCATTTCTGGGACATTCATGACACGAATTAAATTTGGATGTCCTACAAAATCAACTCCATAGAAATCATACGCTTCGCGCTCTAACCAGTTAGCTGTTTCGAATAATTTAGTTGCTGTAAAAATCGAAGGTTTCTCGATTGGCAAAACAAATTTTAATCGAACTTCAACTCCTTCGTATAGATTATAAACTAAATAGGTTACAACCAATTCTTCTCCAACATTATTAGGATAATGAATGGCTGTTAAATCCTTCAAAAATTTGAAAGACAATTGCTCATCATCATATAAATATTGTAAAATCTTTAGATTGAAATCTTTGTTAGCGTATAAAATCAATACACCGAAATGCTCTTCGTATCCGTATATATTTTCTTGAAACTTCTGAACCAAACGGTCTTTTATAAATGAATTGTCCATTATTTCAACTTATTTAATTCCATAACTTGCTAAAAGTTGTTGATATTCTTCGCTACTTCTACGACGAACACTTTCGCTCTCTACTAACTCCTGAATACGCATTACACCATCAATAATTGCTTCTGGACGAGGCGGACAACCTGGCACATAAACGTCGACTGGAATTACTTCATCAATTCCTTGTAAAACCGAATATGTATCAAAAATTCCTCCCGAACTTGCACAAGCTCCAACAGCAATTACCCAACGAGGTTCTGCCATTTGAATGTAAACTTGCTTCAGAACTGGCGCCATTTTTTTAGAAATTGTACCCATTACCATCAACAAATCGCACTGACGAGGCGTAAAAGCCAAACGTTCAGATCCAAAACGTGCCAAATCGTATGTCGAACCCATAGTCGCCATAAACTCGATTCCACAACAACTTGTCGCAAATGGTAAAGGCCAAATAGAGTTTTTACGCGCTAATCCAACCACTTTTGATAGTTGCATCGCCATAAAACCTTCACCTTCAAAACCACCTGGAGACTCTACAATCTTCACATTGGTATTGTGTGTTACTGGTCTTTTATTATGAATCATTATACTATTATTTTAGAATTTTAATCGCTCTATTTTTCCCAATTAAGAGCTCCTTTTTTGCGTACATACAAGTACATCACAAAGAATAATCCAACGAATGTTACAACTGCTGCAAAACCTTCCCAACCTAATTCTTTAAAATTCGCTGCATACGGATAAAAGAAGATCACCTCTACGTCGAATAACACGAATAAAATGGCTACTAGGAAGTATTTAATTGCAAATGGCTGTCTTGCATTTCCTACTTTCTCAATCCCAGACTCGAAATTCTCTAATTTTTCGTCTGTTTTTCTGGACGGCCCAAGCAAATGTGTCGCAACGATAGTACCCGCTACAAACGCAAAAGCAACCACAAAAAGGATGAGAATAGGAATATAACTTGATGCTGTTTCCATAACTACTTTACTATTTTTCCAACTAATATTTTATCGATAAAAATAATAATAAAATATCATATTATTTATGTAAATTAGTTTTCAGCTAGTTATAGTTCTTTATATGATAAATTATATATTATTTATCTATATCGGAAGTTTGATGATTGAATAAAAAAAGGAGAACTAACAACTTGGTCAATTCTCCCTATGTATTTTATTAGATTACTAATTAAAACTTAAAAAAGTTAATGAATTAATAAATTTTGTAGATTTTGCAGTGCTTCATGCACAGTTTTAATATGTTCAAATCGTACTAACAATGTTGGATACTCTTCTCCTTTTTTGGGTGATTTTTCCTTAAAACTGATGTTTTTAGGGTTATTTTGAACGTAATTTAAAATTAATCTAAATTCTTCTGACTGATAAAATTCGCTTTGTGGTTTATTAATAAAATAAGCCAACAAAATTCCATTTTTCATCACCAAGCGTTCGAAACCTAATTTTTTACTGATCCATTTCAATTGAATTGATTCCAATAAATTTTCGGCTTCAATTGGTAATTTTCCGAAGCGGTCAATCAAATTATTTTTAAACGTTTGTAAATCTGTTTCAGTTTCGATATCAGCTAATTCTTTGTATAACAACAAACGTTCTTCCGAACTTTCAATGTATTCATCTGGGAACATAATTTGTAAATCCGAATCAATCTGTACATCCGAAACATAGGATTTTACTTCTCCCGATTTTTGATCTTCGAACAAATCTTTGAAATCTGTTTCTTTCAATTCTTCAATCGCTTCATTCAAGATTTTTTGATACGTTTCGAAACCGATATCCATCATAAATCCTGTTTGCTCCGCACCTAAAAGATTTCCCGCTCCACGAATTTCTAAATCTTTCATGGCAATATTAAATCCTGATCCTAAATCAGAAAACTGCTCAATTGCTTGCAAACGTTTACGCGCTTCGTCCGTTAAAACCGAAAGTGGCGGCGCAACCAAATAACAGAACGCTTTGCGGTTACTACGACCAACACGCCCACGCATTTGATGCAAATCCGCCAAACCAAAATTCTGCGCATCATTAATTAAAATCGTATTCGCATTCGGAACATCCAAACCAGATTCGATAATTGTTGTTGACACAAAAACATCATATCGACCATCAATAAAATCGAGCAAAACAGCCTCTAATTCTTTCCCATCCATCTGTCCATGACCAATCGCCACACGCGCATCAGGAACTAATCGTTGCACCATTCCTGCAATATCTTTCAACGATTGCACACGATTGTGAATGATATAAACTTGTCCACCACGTTGCATTTCGTACATAATCGCATCACGGAAAATCTCTTCATTGAAACCAACCAATTGTGTATCGACAGGTTGTCTATTTGGTGGAGGAGTTTTGATAACCGACAAATCTCGAGCAGCCATCAACGAAAATTGAAGTGTACGCGGAATTGGCGTCGCTGTCAAGGTTAATGTATCAATATTTTCGCGAAGTGTTTTCAATTTATCTTTTACACCAACACCAAATTTATGCTCTTCATCCACAATTAATAATCCCAAATCTTTGTACTCAATTTTTGGATTAACCAATTGATGCGTCCCAATCACAATATCAACTTGACCAGATTTTAAACCATCTAAAACGGCCTTTTTCTTTGCTCCTGTTACAAATCGATTGAGATAAGCTACTTTCACAGGCAAATCTCGTAAACGCTCTGAAAATGTTTTGAAATGTTGAAAAGCCAAAATCGTTGTTGGAACCAAAACAGCAACTTGCTTTCCATCTACTGCAGCTTTCATCGCCGCACGAATCGCGACTTCCGTTTTCCCGAAACCTACATCACCACAAACCAGGCGATCCATAGGGCGTTCAGATTCCATATCAGCTTTCACATCTTGCGTCGCTTTGTACTGATCGGGCGTATCTTCATAAATAAAAGAAGCTTCCAACTCATTTTGTAAATATGTATCAGGAGAATACGCGAAGCCTTTTCTAGCACGACGTTTCGCATATAATTTAATCAAATCGAAGGCAATTTCTTTTACTTTAGCTTTGGTTTTATTCTTTAAATTTTTCCAAGCTGGTGAACCAAGTTTCGAGATTTTTGGCTCAGCGCCATCTTTTCCTCTAAACTTCGCAATTTTATGCAACGAATGAATATTAACGTACAGAATATCATTATTTTGATAAATCAATTTGATTGATTCTTGCGTTACGCCATTATTATTCAATCTTACCAAACCAGCAAATTTTCCAATTCCGTAATCGATATGCGTCACAAAATCTCCAACTTGCAACGAATTGATTTCCTTTAGCGTAATCGCTTCTTTTTTGGAAAATGAATTTCGAAGATTGAATTTATGATAACGTCCAAAAATCTGATGATCGGTATAACATGTTAATTTGATTTCTTCATCAATGAAACCTTGATAAATAGAACCCAAAACTGGAATGTAAGAAACTTCTTTTCCAATATCATCAAAAATTTCTTCAAAACGTTTGATTTGATTTTCATTGGAGCAAATCAGTGCATTTTTGAAACCTTCGTTTTTGTGTTCATTCAAATCATCAATTAGTAATTCGAATTGTTTGTTAAAACTTGGTTGAGGTTTGAATGGTGATTCTATTTCTTCAACTGTTTCAAAATAAGATTTCATCGAACATTCAATCACTCCAAAAGATGAAATTTGTTGAAGAAAAGCATTTTTATTCAAAAATAATTGATTCGGTTCTGCTTGTTTAATTTCTCCTTTTAATTCAGCAAAAGCATTTTCAGCTTGTTCAAAATTCTTGGTAATTTGTTTTGCTAAAACAGAAATATTTTTGGCGATAATTAAACTATCCTTCGAAATATATTCTAAAAAACTCTCTCGCTTTTCATTAATCGATTTACTTTCAAGATTCGGAATAATCGTAATTTCTTTGGTCGTTGCAATAGACAATTGATTCTCGATATCAAACGTTCTGATGGTTTCAACTTCATCTCCAAACAACGAAATTCGATAAGGGTGTTCATTCGAAAACGAAAAAACATCTATAATTCCTCCACGAATCGAGAATTCTCCCGGCTCAGAAACAAAATCAACACGATGAAAATTATAAGAGGATAAAACTTCCGTTAAGAAATCAATCCCCAAATCATTCCCAACCTTTACTTTAAGCGTATTCGTAGAAAGCGCTTTTTTTGTTACCACTTTTTCAGACAAGGCTTCTGCGTACGTCACCACAATTTTTGGTCGTTTCGAATGCGATAACACATTTAAAACCTCTGTTCTGATGACAACATTCGCATTATTTACTTCCTCAATTTCGTAAGGACGCTTGTAAGATGACGGGAAAAATAGAATTTGTTCTTTATCAAACAAAGTTTCCAAATCATTCAACACATAAGCCGCTTCTTCTTTGTCATCAAAAATTAGAATCGTTGGTCGCGCAACACGATCATATAAATGACCCGTTAAAATACTCAATCCTGAACCTAAAAAACCTTTGATATTGACTTTATGCTGTGGATTATTTTTAAAATTGACAATAAGCTTCTGTACGAAATCTGAAGAATCGTATAAGCTAAAAACGTTGTGAATAGTTTTCTGTTCCAAAGTTTTGCAAATATAAAATTTTATAAACTTATTTTTAAACAATCTTCAAAAAAAGCAATGTTAAAATGCGAATTTTTAATTAATGAAAATTTTTCGGAAAATTTATAAAAAAAGTTGAGCTAAGTTAAAAAAATTAATCCTAGCTTTGATTTATCAAAAAAAGAAAATGAAATTAGTTCACAACATTATCAACTTGATTATTTTAGTCATTCTTATTCCAAGGAGTGGTAATTAGTTGTGTACGTACAAAATAACAATTAAAGCCACTTCTTAACGAGGTGGCTTTTTTTATGGAGAAAAATTAATTAAACAATATTATGCAAAACAATTTCGTCATTATTATCATTATTATTTTAGTCTTGGTCTTACGATTAGGAAAGGTGGTTTTATGACGAATTTTTTGAACGATTTTTTATGAGCCACCTTTATTCAAGGTGGCTTTTTTTATGTTTTTAATACAAACAAATGTCAAATAAACAGTGATGAAAAACAACAACGAAGCACTAAACAAACACAGCCGAACCGTAACGCAAGATGACACTTTACCCGCGTCACAAGCGATGTTACATGGGATTGGCCTAACTAACGAAGACCTAAAAAAACCACTAATCGGAATTGCAAGTATGGGATACGATGGAAATACTTGCAATATGCACCTGAATCAATTTGCGCAGTTGGTACAAGACGGAATGAAAGCCGAAAACCTAATCGGATTGAAGTTCAATACTATCGGAATTAGCGATGGAATTACCAACGGAACTTCTGGAATGCGCTACTCTTTGGTAAGTAGAGAAATCATCGCAGATTCGATCGAAACTGTTTGTGCAGGCCACTTTTACGATGGCGTAATCACAATACCAGGTTGTGATAAAAACATGCCTGGATCGATTATGGCAATGGGACGTTTGAATCGTCCTTCAATCATGATTTATGGTGGAACAATTGCTCCTGGACATTACAAAGAAGAGGAATTAAACATTGTCTCTGCATTTGAAGCATTAGGTAAAAAATTAAACGGAAATCTTGATGACAAAGATTTTTGTGGAATCATTCAAAATGCATGTCCTGGTCCGGGCGCTTGCGGCGGAATGTACACAGCAAACACGATGGCAGCGGCGATTGAAGCTATGGGAATGAGTTTACCTTATTCTTCATCTTATCCTGCTCTTAGTCAAGAAAAGAAAAACGAATGTACTACTTCGGCGCATTACCTAAGAATTTTATTAGAAAAAGATATTAAACCAAGTGATATCATCACGAAGAATTCTTTAGAAAATGCCATCAAAACGATTGTTTTTTTAGGCGGAAGTACAAATGCTGTTTTGCACTTATTAGCAATTGCGGCTACAATGAACATCGAATTATCATTAGACGATATACAAGCAATAAACGATAAAACACCAGTAATAGCAGACTTAAAACCTAGTGGAAAATACTTGATGGAACATTTGAGTAAAGTTGGAGGAGTTCCTGCTGTTTTAAAATATATGTTACAAGAAGGATTAATCGATGGAAGCTGTTTAACGGTTACTGGAAAAACATTAGCAGAAAATTTAGCATCAGTTCCTGATTTAGATTTCTCTAAGCAAAATATTATTCGTCCATTATCTAATCCCATAAAAGAAACTGGACACTTACAAATGCTTTACGGAAACCTTGCTCCAGGCGGATCAGTGTCAAAAATATCTGGAAAAGAAGGTTTCTATTTCAAAGGAAAAGCACAAGTTTTTAATAGCGAAGTTGAAGTTCTGAAAGCAATTGAAGATTTACAAATCAAAGCTGGAAGTGTTATCGTCATCCGAAACGAAGGACCAAAAGGAGGTCCTGGAATGCCAGAAATGTTGAAACCAACCTCTGCCATTATCGGCGCTGGATTGGGAGATAAAGTCGCTTTAATTACTGATGGACGATTTAGTGGCGGAACACACGGATTTGTCGTCGGTCACATCACACCAGAAGCTTTTGAAGGAGGTCCAATCGCATTAGTCGAAAATGATGACCTCATCGAAATTGACATCAACAAGAATGAATTGAATCTTTTGGTTGATGAAAAAACATTAGAAAATCGAAAAAATAACTGGAAACAACCCGCATTAAAAGTAAAAAATGGAGTCTTATACAAATACGCAAAGCAAGTCGGAAACGCTTCAGAAGGATGTCTTACTGACCAATAAACCAACTCAAATTTCAGGTTCACAAGCAATTATTAATGCTTTATTATCCGAAGGAGTGACAACAGTTTTCGGATACCCTGGTGGCGCAATTATGCCTATTTATGATGCTTTGTATGATTACAAAGATAAATTAGAACACATTTTAGTTCGTCATGAACAAGGTGGTATTCATGCTGCGCAAGGTTATGCAAGAACTTCAGGAAAAGTAGGTGTAGCTTTTGCTACGAGTGGGCCAGGCGCAACGAATTTAGTAACCGGAATTGCTGATGCCATGATTGATAGTAATCCTATCGTATGTATCACAGGACAAGTTTTCGCTTCTCTTTTAGGAACGGATGCTTTTCAAGAAACTGATGTTATCAACATTACTAATCCCATCACGAAATGGAATTATCAAATTACTGATGCGGAAGAAATCAATGATGTTTTAGCAAAAGCTTTTCATATCGCGCGTTCTGGACGACCAGGACCTGTATTGATTGACATTACAAAAAATGCTCAAATACAGCTTATCGAAAAGAAAAAATATGAGAAATGCACTCATGTTCGCAGTTATAGACCAGAACCAGAAATAAGAACTGAATATGTAAAAGCTGCTGCTGAACTTATTAATCAAGCAAAAAAACCATTTGCGATTATTGGTCAAGGAATTCTGCTTGGAAAAGCAGAGCAAGAATTAAAAGATTTCTTAGAAAAATCTGGAATTCCAGTGGCTACAACTTTAATGGGATTAAGTTCTTTGGATACAGATCATCCACAATATGTTGGTTTATTAGGAATGCATGGAAATTATTCTCCGAATGTCAAAACAAATGATTGCGATATATTAATTGCTATTGGGATGAGGTTTGATGACCGCGTAACCGGACGTTTAGACAAATATGCAAAACAAGCGAAAGTCATTCATCTTGATATTGATCCTGCAGAAATTGGTAAAAATGTAAAAGTTGCAGTGCCAGTTTGGGGAGATTGTAAAAAAACACTTCCGTTATTAACAAATTTAATTGATCCTAATGATCACTCTCAATGGTTAAAAGAATTTAGAGATCTCGAAAAAGAAGAACGTACAGAAGTTATTGATAAAGAATTCCACCCAACAACTGATGTGATGTCTATGGCTGAGGTTATTAATACATTAAATGAGTTAACAAACGGAGAAGCAGTAATTGTGACAGACGTTGGGCAACATCAAATGGCAGCTTGTCGTTATGCGAAATTCAAAGATTCTAAGCTTTTGGTTACATCTGGTGGATTAGGAACGATGGGATTTGGTTTACCTGCTGCAATTGGAGCATGGTACGGAGCACCTGAAAAAGACATTGTCATGGTTTGTGGAGATGGTGGTTTCCAGATGACGTTACAAGAAATGGGAACGATTATGCAATTCGGAGCTAAAGTAAAAATGTTAATTCTAAACAATAGCTTCCTTGGAATGGTTCGTCAATGGCAAGAATTATTCAACGACAAACGCTATTCTTTCGTAGATATTACAAGTCCAGATTTTGTTGCGCTTGCAAAAGCGTATCAAATAGAAGGTCAAAAAATAGAGGCGAGAAATGACTTGAAAAATGCATTAAAAGAAATGTTAGAACATGATGGTTCATATCTTTTAGAAGTTATGGTAGGAAAAGAAAATAATGTATTTCCTATGGTAGAACAAGGTACAAGTGTTTCTGAAATTAGATTAAAATAAATTATTATGGACTCAAAACAAGAATATACAATTACGTTATATACAGAAAATTCCATAGGAATTTTAGGAAGAGTTGCAGGAATTTTTACTCGACGAAAAATTAATATTGAAAGTTTAAGCACTTCTCCATCAGAAATAGAAAATGTACACAGATTTACAATTGTTATTGAAGAATCTGAAGAAGTCGTTCGAAAACTTTGCATGCAAATTGAAAAACAAATCGATGTTCTTAAAGCTTATTTCAATAATAATGATGAATTAATCTGGCAAGAACAAGCTTTATACAAAGTGCCAACGAATATTATTGCAGAAAAGGCATACGTAGAACGTTTATTGCGTCAATATGGTGCAAATACAGTTGTGATTCGCAATGATTATACAGTTTTTGAAACAGCTGGTCATCGTGAGGAAATTGATAATCTAACACAAGAATTAACTAAATATGGCTTAATAGAATTTGTTCGAGGAGCCAGAATAGCGATTATCAAAGCGAGTGCTGGTTTTCATGAAAAATTATTACAATTCGAGAAAGACGAGCCATCAAAAGAAGTAATCGAAAATGAATTCCTAAACGAAGGAACCTCAGTTTTCACAATGTAAAGACGAACAATTCAACAAATAAATTTTATTAAAAAATACAAAAATGACTAATTACTTTAATTCTCTATCATTAAGAGATCAATTATATCAACTAGGGCAAGCAGAATTTCTAAATAACTCAGAATTCGCAAAAGATACAGAAGCATTAAAAGGTAAAAAAATTGTGATTGTAGGTTGCGGTGCCCAAGGATTAAACCAAGGATTAAATCTACGCGACAGTGGTTTAGACGTTTCGTACGCGTTACGCAAAGAAGCCATTGAACAACAAAGAGATTCTTGGAAAAATGCAACAAGTCATAATTTCACAGTAGGAACTTTCGAGGAATTAATCCCAAATGCTGATGTTGTGGCAAATTTAACGCCAGACAAACAACACACGCAAGTAGTTAACACTATTCAACCTCTTATAAAAGAAGGTGCTACACTTTTATACTCTCATGGATTCAATATCGTAGAAGAAGGTGTTCAAATTCGTAAAGATATTACGGTAATCATGGTTGCTCCAAAATGTCCTGGTTCGGAAGTTCGAGCAGAATATTTAAGAGGATTTGGAGTTCCAACATTAATTGCCGTTCACCCAGAAAATGATCCCGAAGGAAAAGGACTTGACCAAGCAAAAGCATATTGTGCAGGAACTGGTGGACACAGAGCAGGAGTTTTAAAATCTTCTTTTGTGGCAGAAGTAAAATCTGATTTGATGGGAGAACAAACCATTTTATGCGGTCTTTTACAAACAGGTTCTATTCTTTCTTTCGATAAAATGGTTGAAAATGGAATTGATGCTGGTTACGCTTCAAAATTAGTTCAATATGGTGTGGAAGTCATTACTGAAGCCTTAAAACATGGCGGAGTTAGCGGTATGATGGATAGATTAAGTAATCCTGCTAAAGTGAAAGCTTTTGAATTATCAGAAGAATTAAAAGACATTATGCGTCCATTATTCCAAAAACATCAAGATGATATTATTTCGGGTGAATTTAGTAAAACAATGATGGAAGATTGGGCGAATGATGATAAAAACTTATTAAAATGGAGAGCTGAAACTGGTGAAACTGCTTTTGAAAAAACACCTGCAGGCGACGCAAATATTACAGAACAAGAATATTTTGATAACTATACCTTAATGGTTGCTTTTGTTCGTGCTGGAGTTGAATTAGCTTTCGAAACTATGGTAGAAGCTGGAATTAAACCTGAATCTGCTTACTACGAATCATTACACGAAACTCCATTGATTGCAAATACAATTGCTCGTAAAAAATTATTCGAAATGAATCGAGTGATTTCTGATACAGCAGAATATGGTTGTTATCTTTTCGATCAGGCTTGTAAACCTTTGTTAAAAGATTTCATGACAAAAGTAAACGTAGATGTTGTTGGGAAAAATTACAACGAAGGAAAAGACAATGCTGTTGATAATGCGACATTGGTACACATAAATGATGTTTTACGTAATCATCCTGTCGAAACTGTAGGAAAAAAACTTCGTAAAGCTATGACTGCTATGAAAACGATAAAAACGGCGTAGTAAATATTAAAATAAACCTCTTATGCATTTTGAATTAAAATTCGTCAATTCGAGTGATTTTTAGTTCAGTACAAACTGAATAAAAATTGTATCGAGAATAGAATTT
>NZ_DLJI01000064.1:0-983 GCF_002484185.1 Empedobacter sp. UBA7620
GAACTGACGGTTTTATTGCTATAATTAGCTAAATGTACAAAAGGAAAAATTAATTCATTTATGAAACAAATTATTGGAGAATATTCGGATCATATGACGACCAATACTTATGTTTGGTACGAGAAGAATCGCAAAAATGCGGATGAGGTTCATTCGCATGATTATTTCCAATTGAATTATGTTGAAGAAGGTTACCAATATTTTCATATCGAACAAAAGATTTATTTAGTTCCTCAAAATCACGTGATTTGGATTCCTGCAAATAAGCTACATCGTACGACTTCTGAGGCGAAAACTGTCAATCCAATGTTGATTTTGTTTAAAGAGGTTTTTAAGGAAGATTTTTACAATGATATTCATGTTTTTGTTGCGCCGCCAATTCTGAAGGAAATGATGTTATATGCCTCAAAATGGAATAAATTTTTGATAGAAGAGAAGGAGCAAAAGATTTTCTTAAATTCAATGTTGTATAGTTTGCCTCATTTTTGTGATGAAAACCATAATTTGGAGTTGCCAGTTCTTGTTGATAAACGTTTAATTCCGGTGAGTGAGTATATTCATTTTCATTATTCGACGAATTTTAATTTGAATGAATTGGCAGATAAAGCGAATATGTCTGCTCGAAATTTGCAACGAATTTTCAAACAAGAAACAGGAATTACACTTCAGAAATACATGCAACTTGTCCGAATTCTAAAAAGTATTGAATTAATAGATACCAATAATTTTACATTGAGCGAAATAGCTTATAAAGTCGGTTACAAAAGTTTGTCTGCTTTTACAGCGTCTTATTTTGCTGTTACAAAAACAAAACCTAAACGAAAATAATTCGTTTTAATTTCCTTCAATTTTTACTTTTCTTAATTTAATTTTTTAACAAATTGAGTTGATTGATAATGTTTTAACATCTCATTTTTTTATCAGAATTAGAACATGAAACTCGATTTTTATCATTCTTCAATAAATTAATTTAGAATAAATAA
>NZ_DLJI01000064.1:1020-1732 GCF_002484185.1 Empedobacter sp. UBA7620
AAATAAAAATAAATTAAAAAATTCGTTTACATTTGTCTTATTAATTATTAGACTAATTCTAAATAATAAAATTAAGGACAAATGAAGAGGCGCTTTTTTCTACTAAGCTTACTTACAACACTAACTCTACAGGCTCAAGAAATTAATTCGATTCCAAAAGATTCGACGATTAATTTGGAACAAACCGTTATTTCTGGGCAATATAATGCACAATCGGTCAAGAAATCTATTTATGAAGTAAAAGTGATTTCGCAAGAAATGATCGAGCGACAAGCAGGAAATACATTGGCAGATGTTTTAAATCAAACCTTGAATATGAATATTATTCCGAGTTCTTCTACAGGAAAATCGACGGTACAAATGTTTGGTTTAGATGCGCAATATTTCAAAATTTTGGTGGATAATATTCCATTAGTTAACGACGAAGGTTTAGGAAATAATACCGATTTAACGCAAATTAATTTAGATGATATTCAACAAATAGAAGTCGTAGAAGGTGCGATGGGAGTGGAATACGGAGCGAATTCTATTGCGGGAGTAATCAATATTATTACCAAAAAAGGAGGGAAGAATAAATTTGATATTTCTGCGACTTTGCAAGAGGAAACAATTGGTGACGAATACAATTGGAAAAATAAGGGAAGACATATACAATCCTTGAAAATCGGGCATAAATTTTCAGACAAAATCTACGCTAATTTAAGTTTTTCAC
>NZ_DLJI01000064.1:1771-9047 GCF_002484185.1 Empedobacter sp. UBA7620
TTCAATATAAAAAAGACAATTATCGTTTGTTTTATAAATTCGAATATTTCAACGAAGAGACCAAGTATTACGATCCCAATCCCATTGCTTCAACGAATTCGCCAACTGCGACGGTTGATTATTTTGGGAAAGATAGAACGTATACAACAGATCGTATTTACAATCACTTAAATGCTTCTGGGCGATTTAGAAAAGCAATTAATTATGATGTTTCGTTTTCGTATCAAGAACAAAAAAGAAAATTGAAATCGTATAATTATGAAATTCTTGAAGGTATTGAACATGATGTAAACAAATTCGAATATGAAAGTCGAAAAGTGTATTATTCGAAAGGAATGTTCAGTAATTTTATCAATAAAAATGATGTTTTCGATTTTCAATTTGGTTATGAAATCGATCAAACCAAAGGTTATGCTTCAACTTCGGCAGGAGAATTTTTCCAAAAACCGATAGAACGAAAATTAGGAACGTATGATTTTTTTGCTTCTTCTGAAATTAATCTAAATGATAAACTTTCGTTTCGTCCAGGCGCTCGCGTGATGTTTTCGGAGAAATTTGATACGCAATATGTAATGAGTTTGAGTGCGAAATATCTATTTGGAAAACAGTGGGAATTGCGCGCGATTGTTGGGACTTCTCCACGTTTGCCAAATTATGAGGAAATGTATTCGTATTTCGTAGACGTCAATCATAATGTGCAAGGAAACGAAAATCTGAATCCAGAAAAAGGAGTTTCTGCTTTTATTCACTTAAAAAAGAATTGGAATATCGGCGAAAATAATTCGTTGGAGCAAAAAGTTTCGTTGTGGAAAATTAACCTGAAAGATAAGATTGATTTGATTGTTGTTGAAGAATCTCCACTGAAATATCAATATCGTAATATTGATAATTATGATGTACAAGGAGTTACGTATTTGAATCAGTTCAAAGTTCATCAATTTATGGGTGGAATAGGCTTTACGTTGACAGGAATCAAGCAAGATATAGATGATGCAGTTGCTGTAAATTCAGTTAAAAATAAATATTTCTATTCAACACAAATCAATGCAAATGTTTCGTATACCTTGCCAAAAACCAATACAATTTTCTCACTTTTCTATAAATACAATGGAGCTCAAGAGCAATTTGTCTTGAAAAATAATCCGTCAAATACAAGTGAACAAATTTTAGTAAAAGGCAAACAAGAAGCTTTTAACTGGATGGATGCGTCGATTAAACAAAGTTTTTGGAATAAAAAACTTGATTTGACAATTGGTGCGAGAAATCTTTTTGATGTGAAATATTTGAACAGTTCATCTGGAAATGATGGTGCGCACAGCCAAGGTTCTACAAGTATTTTGTATGGATATGGACGTTCGTATTTCGCTAAACTTACGTTCAATTTAGGAATTAATTAATCAAAAAATCATGAAAAAAATATTTATATATACCTTATTGTTTAGTCTTTCTTTTTTGTGGTCGTGTAGTGAAGAAAACAATCCAATTGGACAAGATTTTGTTGTTGCTTTTAAAGCNNATGCAAGTATAGATTTTAGTAAGATTGATAATGAGAAAACAATAAATTTAATTTATTCTAAAGTTGCGGAACGAGATGGTGAAATTCATATCAAAGTAACCGAAGATAAAGCAACTTATAATGTCGATTATTCAACTTCTGTTGCAGTTACAAATCAAGAAATTATTATTCCAATCAAAAAAGGTGAAACGTCGACAAGTTTTACGTTCAAGAATTTGATTTATCCATTTGATCGTTCTGATAAAACGATTCAGTTTGAAATTTCAAAAATTGATTATCCATCAGCGATTGTTCAAGGATATTCGTCAACAAAAATCTCTTTCGAAAATTCGATTGGCGGAACAATGGATGTGGAAATTGGCGGACCAAATGAGCAATATCAAGTTTATGTTGACTTAAGTAAAGGAACGCAAACAAAGGTAAAAAGGGATTCTTGGGATTTAGGTTTTTACAATGGAACAAATTTCCGAGTGATGTTAAATACTTCTATTTATATGGCGGTAAAAGCGCTGGACGAAACTGATTTGTCGAAAGTAACAAAAGCATCTGTTGGGAAATTAATCAACGAAGTTGCGGTAGGTACATTTACAGATTCGAACAAAGAATATGTTGACGATCCTACTGGAGATATTTTGAAAACGGCGATTTCGGAAATTAAAGAATCGGATAATCCAGTTTATTTACTGAATTTGGGTTACGAAGTCGGAACATCAACGCCTGCAGTTGGTTCGGCGGCTGTTGCTGGAAATTCGCGCGGTTGGAAAAAAGTGAAATTCATCAAAAAAGACGAGCAATATGTGATGCAATATGCAGATTTGGATGATACGACTTACAAAGAAAAAGTAATTGCAAAAACGACAACGCACAATTTTGTTCACTTCAGTTTTACGACGAATGATCTTGTAAATGTTGAACCTTCAAAATTAGAATGGGATTTAAACTTTACAGTTTTTACTAATCTTATTACAGGAAATGGTTCGTATGGATATTCGGATTATGTGGTCAATAATTTGAAAGCGGGTGCAAAAGCCTATCGTGTAGATGTAACCAATGAAATTACCTACGAAAAATTTAATGAAACGATGATTGATGAAACAAAATTTTTAGACGATCAGCGTGCAATTGGTGATTCTTGGCGACAAGTTACTGCACCTCAAAAATTATTTTCGGATCGATTTTATATCATCAAAGATGCAGAAAATAATTATTACAAAATTAAAATGTTAGCTTTTCTGAATGCTTCTGGTGTGAGAGGTTATCCAAAATTTGAATATAAACTTATCAAATAAATTTATCATAAACATACTCATTATTAGTGGTTAGAATGCGTCAATCCGAGTCATACGGGTCAGAGTGTAATCTCTCGGATTGACTGTTCTAATTCTGATTAACAATTAAAAAATTATTATATCATGAAAAACAAATTTACACTTTTAGCATTAATCATTCTAACATCTGTTGTAATAAATGCTCAAACCATAAAAGGCGAAGTTACTATGGGTGCTGGTTATACAAATGATGTTTATTACGGATTGGCAGATCAATCGACGAATTCTGTAAATAGAAACGATTGGGATATTTCGTTTTATCGAAAATCGAATATGTCAACAGGAATTCGAGTGAATGATGGAGCAGGAATTCAGGTGTACGAAGCATCAAATGATTTGTCGAAATGGAATTCAATTGATGTAGCAAATTTATCTACTTGGACTGCTTTGTATAATTCGGATACTGATTGGCAAAAAGGCGCTTTCAATAATGGTTCTGCGACATATGGTTGGGGAGATTATAGTATTGCAAATCATTATGTAAATGGTTCTATCATTTTTGTATTGAAATATGCAACAGGTGAATATGTGAAATTGAAAATAGATAATTTAGCAGCTCCTTTAGGCGAATATAATTTTACGTATTCTAAATTGACAAACGGAACTTGGTCTGCTGATACAAAAGTAAATCTTCCACACAAAACCAATCCAACTAATTTGTTCAATTATTATAGTTTATTGATTGATAAAGCGGTTACACCAGAGCCAGACCAAAGTAAATGGGATTTGAAATTTACAAAATATGTTACACCACTTACAACGAATGAAGGTGATGTTGTGATGTATACGGTAACGGGAGTTTTGCAAAGTGATTTGATCAAAGTGGCGAAAACAGAATCTGGAAATCCTACTGATGATACGGCTTATGTAGCAGATATAAATGCGATTGGATATAATTGGAAAACCTTATCGGGTTGGTCTTATGTAGTGAATCCTACGAATCATTTTGTCAAAAATACATCTACAAATCAGATTTATAAATTGGTTTTCAAAACGTTTGAAGGAACTTCTACAGGAAAAATAACATTCGATTACGAAAATGTAACAGCTAATTTAGGAACAACAGAATTAGCCAAAACGAAGTTTGATATTTATACCACTTCTCAACCGAAAACAATTGGTTTGGTGTACAATTCGCAAGAAGCGAAATCGTCTCCATTAAATATTCAAATTTATGCGATAAATGGACAATTGGTGCATCAAGAAAGCTATCAACCAACGTCATCATTTACAAATAAAACAATACAATTAAGTAAACTTTCGGCTGGAGTTTACATCGTAAAAGTAGAATCTGTCGATAAAGTTGAAACGAAAAAAATAGTTTTGAAATAAAGTTTTGAGTACTTTATTTGTCTCTTTGTGTGAGGTCGTCTGGAAAGGCGGCCTTTTTTTATTATGTGATTTTATAATGCTTTAAAAATTGATAAGTTAGAAAGAATTGTAAAGTTGGTTATTAGATTTTACTTTCGCGAATTTTAGGCTAATCAAAAATACAAAAAGAGTAAATATTTCTGAAAAAATAAATAGCATTAATGGTTCTATCAACTCTTCATTCAGTAAGTATTTTGAGATGGTAAGTTGAAGTAAAAATAAAGGTGTTATTGTACAGAATAAAACTAAACGTGTAAAATTTAATTTATTATCAAACACTAAGTTTTGAAAAGAAAATTTGAATAAATAGACAAAAACATATATGAGTCCAAATATAACAGGAACAATAAAATCTACAATAAATAGATCAATATGATCAAGAAAGATGGTTTTCAGAAGAGTAAAAAATAGTGTAAATCCTACTGAAAAAATCAACGTACTTGATATATAAGGTTTGAAAATGAATTTTATTTTTTCTTTTGTCGTTAGCATAATCAAATATATAAAACTCTTGATGAAAGACTAAATTATAGTACAATAAAAACCCGATTAACATTTTCTATTAATCGGGTAAAATTTAGTGTGAAATATAAAATTTGGTAAGATTCTTCTTAATTCAATTCAGCGACAATCTCGCGCCATTGCTCCAATTCAGGGATACCTGGTTTTCTTTTTCCAAAGAATTGCACAATGATTTCTCCTTTATCATTAAAAACCTCAATCGCTGTTACAATACCGTCTTCAGTTGGTTTTCTAACAATCCAAGTTGAAGCAATTTTTGACATATCCAAGTGCATATTAAAATCTGGATCCAATATATTGAACCAGTTTTCATGCCACATCGTACGTTTAATTTCACCAGTATGAATCTGAATATTTCCTTTGTTTCCTGTGAAAACCATGATTGGCGTTTGCGTTTCGGCAGATTTTTCTAAGAACTGAACAATTGCTTCATTCGAAATTTGTTTTGCATGATAATCTGTCGGAGCCAAACGCAATGCTTGCGTACGTGTAACTCCGAATTTGCGTAACATTGTAAAGAAATTGTGCGTGTCTTTCAACTCAACCCAAGCTTGTTGAAAACCTTCAACATCAATCTCGTTATCAGGTTTTTCTGTAACATTATTTTCGATGATTTCTGTTGCAGGAATAGTTTCTTGATCTTCGTCTTTGTATTTCTCAACCAATGCATCAAAGGCTTCTACATTGCTTTGCGGAACCAAATATATTTTGTGAATAGCTTCGCCATCTTTCCCGAAAAATTGTAAACTTTTGCGTTCTCCATGTTCAGATTTTTCTACAACTGCAAAAGCTGTTTTCCAATGATTCAAGAAAATTCGCATATCAATATCTTCCCCAACAAAAAGTTGTGCGTGAGGCGAAGAAAAATCAGGGTTCAGATAAATACCTTTGCGTTCGTGCACACATTCGTTGTTGCGCGTCAAAGCCATCACTTTTCCAAGTGACTCTATTTCTTGTAAAATCGCAGCAAATTCAGGCTTTAATTTTGTAACATTATCGCCTAATTGCGTTGCTAAAAGTTCCATTTCGCTAACGCCAAGTTCTTTCGCTGCGTTACGTATTCTAATTTTAGGTTGATTTGCTTTCAAATCTTCCCATTGTTGTTTTAAATCTGTAAGTGTGTTCATTGTAATTGTTTTTTTACCGAATAAAATAAGTGGTTTTTGGTCGATTGGATTTTTACAAATGGTACAAGGAAATCTATAAATTTTGGAAATGATTTCTGGTCGGAAAACCTTTTCTGGACTATCTTGATAAACAATTTTTCCTTTGTTCATTAAGATCACTTCATCAGCAAACTGAGAAGCCAAATTAAGGTCGTGCATTACCAAAATTACTAAGTTTCCTTTTTGTTTAAAATCATTCAGAATTTCTAACAAATTAAATTGATGAGAAACGTCCAAATTATTCAAAGGTTCGTCTAATAATAGTAGTTTTTGATTGACTTCATTCTCTAATTGCACAAAAACGCGCGCCAAATGTACACGCTGTTTTTCGCCACCAGAAAGATGAATGTAATCCCTGTCTTTTAAATGATTGATATCGGTTTTGGTCATCCAATAATCAACCGAATCGATGTCTTGTTGTTGAGGTGAATTTTGGAAATATGGATAACGTCCCATCAGCACAACTTCCTTCACTGTAAGCGGAATATCTGTTGGTTGATGTTGCGAAAATTTAGCTTTATGTTGCGGTAAATCTTCTTTTTTCCAGTTTTTTAAGGCAATATCTTTTAGTCGAATTAGGTTAGCATTTGGTTCAATTTCATTCGCGATATAGCTCAATAAAGAAGATTTTCCTGCACCGTTTGGTCCAACGATTGCAATCATTTTTCCTGCTTTTGCATCAAACGAAATCGTATCTAAAATCTTGAATGATTTGTATTGATAATTAATATTTTCTACCGCTAACATTACAATGATTTTTTATAATTCATTAAAATTGAAATAAAAACTGGTGCGCCCATTAACGAAGTTAAAATACCGATTGGGATTTCAGATGGAGCAACCAATGTTCGACTGATTGTATCTGCAACAATGACTAATATCGCGCCTAAAAATGCAGATAAGGGAAGAATGATTACATAATTTGATTTGAAGACTAATCGTAAAATATACGGAACGATTAATCCTACAAATCCGATTGTTCCTGTAAAAGAAACAATTGTTCCGACTAATAAAGCTGAGAAAACAATGATTTGTCTTTTCGTTTTTTCGACATTAATTCCCAAATGTTCAGCATCTTTTTCGCCCAACATCATCGCGTTTAGTATTTTTCCTTTTCCAATTAAAAAGTAAAAACTTACACTAACTACGATTGTTAAAATTAAGATTTTGTCCCAGTTGGCACTTGCAATGCTACCTAATGTCCAAAATGTTAGATTGCGTAATTCTTCTTCTGATGATAGATATGTTAACAATCCGGTTGCAGATCCGCATAAGGCAGAAATGGCAACTCCTGCTAACAGTAAAATGGTGATATTTGTTTTTTGATGATGTGAAGAAATTTTATACACAAAAACAGTGGAACACATAGCGCC
>NZ_DLJI01000064.1:9078-63899 GCF_002484185.1 Empedobacter sp. UBA7620
ATAGCGCCGACAAATGCCATCAAACTAAGCAATGAGTAATGGATAATTTCTGGAACAAAATCTTTGATATATCCTCCCAAAACAATTGTAATTGCAGCAAATAAAATACTTCCTGATGTAATCCCAATCAAATCTGGAGATGCCAACGGATTTTTGAAAATACCTTGTAGACAAGTTCCTGCAACAGCCAAACCAGCACCAACCAAAATAGACATAATAATACGTGGTAATCGTAAATCGAAAAGCACATAATAATCGCTGTCGTTGATGGCAGTTCTATTGGTAATAGCTTTATTGATAATAGATAGGATGGATTCGTTAAATTGATAAACACCCAAGAATAATGCAAGAATTGCAAGACCAAAGATGCCTAAACTTAATAAAGAAAGATGTATTCTGATTTGCGGATACATATTGTTTTAGACTTTTTTATTTTTGAAGTAATTGATTTAATTGCGCTGCTGCTTGTCCGACACGTGGTCCAAATCCAGAAACCAATTGACCATCCATCGCGATGATTTTTTTGTTTTTTCCTGCATTTGTAGAAGAAATACCTTCTAATTTTAATACGCCGTCAACGCCACCAATACTTTCTAAGCCTTTATCAAACATCAAAATGTAATCAGGATTTGATTTTACAACTGCTTCTGGTGTTAATGGTTTGAAATCTTCAAATTCTGTAATAGCATTTTGTCCACCAGCAATTCCAATAATTTTTTCCATTGGTGTGTTTGTTCCAGCAACCATTAAGTTTCCTGCTCCACGAGCGTAAATGAACAATACTTTTGGTTTTGTAGCCAAAGGTTTTACAGCTTTTAAATCTGTATCAATTTTAGTAGTAATAGCATCAAAATCTTGTTTATTTAGAGAAGTTGCAACCGTTTTTACTAACTCTTTCGTTCCTTCAACTGAATAATCTTGTTTTACAATTTCAGTTTGAATTCCAGCATTTTTTAGTTGTGAAATTTGTTCTGGATTCAAGTCTTTATCCGTTGCATATACTTTTGTTGGTTTCAAAGCCAATAAAGCCTCGATTGACAGAGAACGAGTATGTCCCAAATCTGTCGCTTTTTCCTTTACAGATACAGGGTAAGTACTTGTAACGTCAACACCAACAAGGTTATTTTCTTCTCCTAAATCAGCTAAAATTTCAGTAATTGCTCCATTTAAAGAAACAATTTTTTCGTTCGAAATCGTATTCTCTGTTTTTACTTCTTCAGTCGATTCATTTTTTGCTTCTTTATTCGTGCAGCTTGCTAATAGCGCTAAGATTGCAGTAGAAATAAATAGTTTTTTCATTATTATTTGTATTAAGTCTAAATTAAAATACAAATATTAAGAAAAAGATTTAGTTAGACAATATTTATTTAGAATAATTTAAAATAAATATTATTGAAAGATTTTTTAAATGATAAAACGAAATATTCGAGTTGAATTAAATTCAGATTATCAGATAGTTATGGATTTAAAGAAGTGTCTTTTTATTGTGAATAATTAATTTGAAAATGAAGATGATAACTCCAATGATTTGAATAATGGAAGCTAAAAATAACATCAAATTCGCAGAAATGATAAAGTGAAAATGTGTGATTTTACACAAAGCGCCAATAATAAATAGAATTGTACCACAAAGGAAAACAATTAATGGAAATGCAAATTTCATAGATTTTAAACTTTTAGAATTCCTCTAAAACCACGAGCTGCATAATAAGATTGCGCGCCGTTGTGATAAATAAAAACAGTTCCATAACGATAATCGCCAAATATAGCACCGCCTAATTCTCTAATTTTTTTTGGTGTTTTTAACCAACTTGAGGTTTTTTGATCGACAATTTCTACAGCTTGCAACAAACGATATTCTTCTTCGGTCAATAATTCAATTTTCATACTTTTTGCGACATCAATCGCATTATTTTTTGGTTGATGTTCTTTGCGAGACGTTTGCCCTTCGTAATCATACGCTAAACTTCTACGCTCTTTCGGACTTTCTGCCGAACAATCTACAAAATAATACTCATCTGTTTTATCCTCATTAAAAATAATATCAGGTTCACCACCAGTAATTTCCATTTGATACAAAGACCAAATTTTTTCAGGTTGATTGATGAATTTTTCTTCCACTTTTTGCCAATCTAAATCTTGATGTCTGTGCATATTTTTCTCAAAACGTTCTTTCAAAATCTGAATGCAGTTTTGTTGTTCTGATGGAGTTAGTTCGTTTTTTATCATAGAATTTATTGTTTTGAGAAATTATTTTCTAACCAAATATATTCAAAAAACAGATGATTTTGGTAATTCATTTATCAAGAATAGGTTAATGAAAAATGATTAATCTGAAAATTATATACATCATCTTCCAAATTGTATAATCTTTTGAAATGAAGTTGTACGAAATTTGTAACATAAGATTTTGTAAATTTAAGTGAATTAAATCGCTCAATTTCGAAGAATATATTATGGAAAATACAAGTAAATTATTTATAAAAAATATGGTTTGTCATCGCTGTAAAGTAGTGGTTGGACGAATTTTGAAGATGAATAACATCGAAACAAATCATATCGAATTGGGAGAAGTTGAATTGAAAAATCCGATAAATTCTAATCAATTAGAATTGGTTCGAAATGAATTGGAAGAAGTTGGTTTTGAGTTGATTGATGATAAACGAAGTAAATTAATTGAACAAATCAAAACATTGATTATTCAATTGGTTCATCAAGAAAATAACGAACTGAAAGTCAATCTATCTGATTATTTGAGTGAACAAACGAAGTTAGATTATAAATATATTTCGAATCTTTTTTCGGAAATGGAAGGGCAAACAATTGAGAAATATTTTATTCAACAAAAGATCGAAAAAGTCAAAGAATTAATGATTTATGATGAATTATCGTTGAGTGAAATAGCATTTCAATTGAATTATTCGAGTGTGGCACATCTTAGTGCGCAATTCAAAAAAGTAACTGGTTTGACACCTTCTGTTTTCAAACAATTGAGCAAACATACGCGTCGACCAATTGATAAAATCTAAATTAAAAATTATGAAAAAATATAGTTTTTTAATCATCGGAAGTTTTCTTGCTTTTGCTGCAAATGCGCAATTTAAAAATCAAGAAACCAAACAATTTCAAGTGAAAGGAAATTGTAAAAATGCAAAAGAATTAATCGAAAAAGCAGGAAATCAACCTCGAGTTTCAAAAGTAGATTTTGATGCATCGAATCAGATAGCTTCAATTTCATACAATAAAGCAAAAACAAATGCGAACGAAATCTTGAAAAATATTGCGCTAGCAGGTTTTGATAACTCAGAGTATATGGCGCCTGATGAAGCTTATGCGAAATTGGGAAAAGATTGTCAATATTCTCGGGATAAAAAAATGTTGATGAACCATCAAGAAATGGGTCATTCTACTCATAATCAAACTGAAAATTCTCAACAAAAAAATCAATTATCACAAGTTTTTGATACTTATTTTTCATTGAAAGATGCCTTTGTAAAAGCAAATGAAAGTGAAATTTCGAAACAAATTACAGCATTTTCTCAATCACTTTCTGCTGTAGAAATGGGTAAACTTTCGCATGAATCGCATATGGTTTGGATGGAAGTTTTGAATGATTTAGAAACAACTTCGAAACAATTATCGCAAGAAAAAAATATTGAAAAACAACGTACAACTTTTGCAAAGTTGTCACAATCAATGTACAGATTAGCTCAAAAAGCAAATCTTGGTTACACGGTTTATTATCAAAATTGTCCTATGTTTAATGGTGGTTCGAATTGGTTGAGTAAAGATTCGGATATTAAAAATCCTTTCTACGGAAATATGATGTTGACATGCGGAAGCACAATTGAAGTATTGAAATAATAATTAAAAAATAGAATGAAAATGAAGAATTTAAAGATAGTTTTAGTGGTTTCAATATTAAGTGCTTTTACATTAACATCTTGTCAAAATAAAACAGAAGAACCAACAGTTACTGCTCACGAAGAACATATGTCAGATATGATGCAGCCTTCACAAACAATGGCTTACAATGTGGGAGATAAAGTTCCAAATAAGCAAGTCTGTATGGTGAATAATGCGTATATGGGCAAAGATCAGTTTGAAGTTCCTTATGACGGAAAAACGTATTATGGATGTTGTAATATGTGTGTAGAAAGAATTCCGAATGATGAAACTTCGCGTAAAGCAAAAGATCCTTTTACAGGAAAGGAAATTGATAAAGCGAATGCGTATATTGTTTTGAAAGATCAACAAGGAAATGTTGATTATTTCGAAAATGAGGAGAATTATAAGAAGTATAGTCAGTTATAATAAATCATTCTCATGAGGAAATTACTTTGTTTACTTTTTATTCCGTTGGTGATTGCTTTACAGGCACAAAAACGTGTTGAATACGATTTATATGTACGTGATACCATTGTTAATTTTTCAGGAAAAGAGAAAAGAGCGATTTCGGTAAATGGTCAAATTCCTATGCCAACTTTGGAGTTTACGGAAGGTGATACGGCTGTCATTCGTGTACATAATAAATTGAATGAAGATACTTCTTTGCATTGGCATGGTGTGTGGTTACCGAATAAAGAAGATGGAGTTCCGATGTTGACGCAAATGGGAATCAAACCAGGTGAAACGTACACGTATTCATTTCCGATTATTCAGAACGGAACACATTGGTACCACAGTCATTCGGGGTATCAAGAACAAATTGGGATGTACGGTTCGATGATTTTGAAGAAACGCGAAAATGATCCTACGTTCCGAAAAGGAATTGATGATTTACCTACAATTCCTGTGATGTTGAGCGAATGGACAGATCTTAATCCAAAAAATATTCAGCGAATGTTGCATAATGCAAACGATTGGGCGGGAATCAAAAAAGGTTCAACGCAAAGTTATGCTGAAGCAATTCGTGAAGGTCATTTCAAAACAAAATTGACCAATGAATGGAAGCGTATGTTGGCGATGGATGTGAGTGATGTTTACTACGAAAAATTCTTGATAAATGCGCAGAATGAAAGTCAATTGAAACAATTCAAAGCAGGAGATAAAGTACGTTTACGCATTTCGAATGGTGGTGCATCAACTTATTTTTGGTTGCGTTATGCGGGTGGAAAAATTACGGTTGTAGCAAATGATGGAAACGACGTAGAACCTTTAGAGGTGGATCGTTTGATTATTGGTGTTTCCGAAACTTATGATATTGTAGTTACAGTTCCCGAAGGTGGTTTGTCGTATGAATTTCAAGCAACTTCTGAAGATAGAACAGGTTCGGCTTCATTGTTCATTGGTGAAGGAAAGAAACAATTGATGGAACCACTTCCGAAATTAAAATATTTCGAAGGAATGAAGATGATGAACGACATGATGAATATGGACGGAACAATGAACGATATGGGCATGAAAATGAGCTTGCAGCAAATGGACATGAATACGGTGATGTATCCTGAAATTTCTGGTGAATCGAAAAAGAAATCTAAAAAATCAAAGAAAGATTCGGCAGAAAAGCATCAAGAAATGAATCATTCAGAAATGGGTGAAATGGATCATTCTTCGCATGGAAATTCATCATCAAATATTACAACTTTGAATTATGGGATGCTAAAATCACCTGAAAATACAACACTTCCCAAAGATGCTCCTGTAAAAGAAATGCGTTTTGAATTAACGGGAAATATGAGTCGTTATGTGTGGAGTATGGATAACAAAGTTTTTTCGGAATCGGATAAAATTCCAGTCAAAAAAGGCGAAATTCTGCGTATTACCTTATACAACAATTCGATGATGCGCCATCCGATGCATTTACATGGTTTCGATTTCCGTGTCATCAACAAAAATGGTGAATACTCTCCGTTGAAAAATGTGTTGGATATTATGCCAATGGAAACAAATGTCATCGAATTTGAAGCGAATACTGAAGGAGATTGGTTTTTTCATTGTCATATTTTGTATCACATGATGGCAGGAATGAATCGTGTTTTTGAGGTTGGAGATTATCAAAATCCAAATTTACCAAACAAAAAACATGCGTATAAAATGTTACAAATGGAAAGTAATATGAAGCATGTAATGGCCGAAAATGATTTTGCATCGAATGGTTTAGACGGATCTTTTATGGTACAAGATGCGCGTTGGGCATTGACTTCGGAATGGAGTATAGGTTACAAACCAGAACATGGTTACGAGGTTGAAACACATTTGGGACGTTTTATAGATCGAAATCAATGGTTTCAGGTTTTTGTAGGATTTGATTGGAATCAACACAAAATGTTAGCAGAACACGGAAATGTAGAGAAGAATATTTTTGGTCAAAAAACCGATCGTAACAAAGGTTTATTCAGTACAGGTTTTGTGTATAAGTTACCAATGTTGATTGATTTTCAAACCGAAATTTATCATACAGGAAAAGTTCGTTTGCAATTGATGCGCGAAGATATTCCAATCTCAAAACGTGTACGAGCAGGTTTTATGTGGAATACAGACAAAGAATATATGGGTGAATTGAGCTATATCTTAAACAGAAATATGCACATTAGAACTCATTACGATAGCGATATGGGCTTTGGTTTAGGATTGAAATTGGTTTATTAGAAATATAAATAGTACAAAACAAAAAGCTTCGAGAATTTTCTCGAAGCTTTTTTATGTTTTTATAATTCTTAAAAGATTAATTCATCGCTTTCAATTCATTCAAGAAATCAACAATATCTTGTCCAGAATAATCTGCCATTCCCATTGTTGTATGTGCAATATTTCCTTTCTTGTCCAAAATAACAGTTGTTGGTAAAGAACCGTTAAAAAACTCAGTCGGAATAGTTGAATTTGGATAAACGACAGGCAACGATAAATTTTTACGTTCCATAAATTTCGCTACTTTATCACGTTTTCCTTCCACTTCAACCGTCAAAATAATGATGTCTTTGTCATCTTTTACTTTATCATAAAGTTTTTGAATAGATGGCATTTCCGCAATACAAGGAGGGCACCAAGTTGCCCAAAAATTCATGAAAACAACTTTACCTTTCAAATCCTCCATATTAATTGCTTTTCCGTCAGCATACACCATTTCGAACGTATAATTTGCTTCAGATTTTGGTTGAATTGTTGGTTCAACTTTTTCTAATTTCGGTTCAAATAAGCCTAATTTCATTAAACCTTGTTGCATCATTGCTTTTGCTTCTGGCACAAAAAGTAAGACCAAAGCCAGCGCACCTATGATAATTGTTGAATAATTTCTTTTTAACATTGCTATAAATTTGTTATTGTTTGTTCCCATTGTAATCCGCTTATATCGGTTAAAACTACTTTGTGAATTTTGTCTGAAATATCAAAATTCAGATTTGCTTTCGCACCCAAAGGTAACACCAAACTGTGTTTGTGCGGTGTAACTTTTGCTACATAATAATTCGAAATTTGTTGTTTGTCCAGATTTGATAACTCTTTCATATCCAAACTTTCAATTATTTCATTTTGATGATTATGAAAATCAATTTGAATCAAAAAAGAGCCATAAACATCCGCGCCTTCTATTCGCATTACATCAAATGAAACCTTGTTTTGATGTTGTTTTAAATTTGAGATTTCTACTTTTGGTTTGACAGATTTATTGTGCAAAGTCCCGTAAACTCCACCATGAAAAACCTGATTTGTAAACAAAGTAACGAATAAAATAAAAAAACTAAGACCTACAAAATAAGGTCTATACTTTTTGATTGAAATTGAATTCCAATTATTTTCTTGTTGAATAAATTGATTTTTATTGAAAAAATAATCCAACGAAATTTTTCCAGAACCAGCCTGAAATAGCGTAAAACCTCCAGCTAATCCTAAAACACCAATTTGCCATTCATCCAGACAAGTTGTACCAATCCAGCCCGAACCAAGTAAAATTCCCATTGCCAAAAAGAAAACGGCAATACTCATGATTCGTGTTTTGTAACCAAGCATTAAGAGTAAGCCTACAACGCCTTCTACAATGGTGAAAATCCACATGTTCCAAAGTAAGGCTTCAGGATTTTCGACTAAATATTGAATAAGTGGTTTGATGAAAAGGGCATTTGGTAAAAAATGATTGAATTTTTCGCCAATATAACCCGCAGCTTCTGGATCGAGTTTATTTTCTAAAATTAAACGCCTCCAAAAGGCAGAAAAGTACGTCCAACCAATGACTAAACGTAACGCCAATACAGCATTACCCATTGATAAAACAGATTTATTTTGCATGAATTTTTATATAAGTGATTGAATATTGTTGTCTAAATTAATTGTGAAAAATTAAGATATCAACGAATATTTCAATTGCTTATACAACAGATAAAAAGGTATTTTTGGTGATTGAATTTCATTCGAATCAATATCTTCTTCAATTAATGAAGAACGTGCTAATACAATGAAATGAATCGGTGAATTTGGTAAATCAAAATTCGGAACATCAAGATTTTTTGTCGATTTTTTAATCGTTTCAAACTTAACAATCGTACACGAATTCGAATGATTTTGATTGATTTTGACTTGAGAAGTTTTTGTTTGATGAACATTTTCTACTTGCAAAATCGTATGAATAGAAGCTTTGATGCTACATGGCGTAAGTAGCACAAGAATCGAAGAGATAATTAAAATGAAACTTCTAAAATTCATGAAACGAAACTAATCATTAATTTTCAATAAAAACCAATTCACAATTAAACTTTAAGAAATTATTAGAATTTCTATCTTTGTCTTGATGAAAGAAAAACCACTATTTTTTGTTTTAATAATTCTGACACTTTTATTCTTTGTTTTGAGTTTAAGTGTTGGAAAAGTCTCGATTTCTTTCACCGAAATTTTTAATGTATTTTCTGGTCACTCAGACGAAATATTACACAATCTTGTGCTCAATTTTCGTTTACCAAAATCATTAACTGCTTTATTAGTCGGGATTTCATTGCCAATTTCAGGTTTTTTGATGCAAGAATTATTCAAAAATCCGTTGGCAGAACCTTCTGTTTTGGGAATAACTTCGATGGCAAGTTTAGGTGTTGCTATTGTTATTTTTCTTTTTTCGATGATTGGTTTAGAAGAATTTCTCAATAATCCTTGGATTACAATTATTGCCTCATTTTTAGGTGCAACTGTCGCCTTATTATTAGTGATTTCGTTATCATTTCGTGTCAAATCATCCGCATCTTTGGTGATTATCGGATTTATGATTGCAGGTTTAGCAGGTGCATTAATTGGTATGATGCAATATTTTGCTCCTTCCGATAAAATAAAAGCGTATTTAGTTTGGGGATTTGGTTCGTTGAGCGGTTTGTCGTGGGAACAATTAGGCGTTTTTGGTTTATTTGTTTTGTGTGGAATTATCGTTTCCTTATTTACTTTGCGAGGAATTACAGCTCTTTTATTGGGAGAAAAATATGCACAATCTTTAGGAATTAATATCAAAAAATTACGTTTTACGATTTTAGTTTCAACAGCTTTATTAACTGCTTCAGCTACGGCTTTTGCAGGTCCAATTAGCTTTATAGGATTGGCAGTTCCACATATTTGCAGAACATTGTTACGAACAGGCGATATGAAAATTTTATACCGATGGATTTTCGTTTCAGGAATATTTTTTATGTTATTATTTTCGATTTTGACCGAAGTTTTTCCGTTCGGAACGTTACCGATTAATATCATTACAGCGTTATTTGGAGCACCAATTGTCATTAGTATTTTGTTGAACAATAAAAACGAAGTGCGATGAAAAATACCATTTTGAAATTAGAAGATGTGTCAGTTGGATATGGTTCAAAAGAAATCGTTTCGGCTATAAATGCAACTATAAATTCGAATGAATTGGTTGCTGTTTTAGGTAAAAATGGTGCAGGAAAATCAACATTGATTAATTCGATTTTAGGTTTTCAGAAAACATTGAATGGAGAAATTTATTTAGAAAATAATTCGATCAAAAAATTATCTTCTCAAGAAATTGCGCAGCAAATTGCAGTTGTTTTACCACGTTTGTCGATTGTTCCAAAAATTAAAGTTTCGGAATTGGTTGCGATGGGACGTTTGCCTTATCACAAGGTTCTGAAAAAGATTTCTATTGAAGAACAAAACTTAATTGATGAGGTTTTGGAATTGGTTGGAATTTCGAATTTGGCAAATCAATTTGTGAATGAAATTAGCGAAGGTCAATTGCAATTGGTGATGATTGCGCGTGCGTTGTGTCAAGATGCGAAATTGGTGATTTTAGATGAACCAACTTCTAATTTAGATTTAGCGAATCAATATCGAATTTTCAATTTGTTGAATGAATTAAAATTGAAAACAGATAAATCGTTTTTGATGATCACACACGAAGCTGATTTTGCATTGGAAAAAGCGGATAAAATTTGGTGGATTGAAAATGGAAACCTTTTTGAAAATATTCCAGAACAAATGGCTTTTGAGCATCAAATTATTCAAAAATTATCCAATCAAAATTTAACGTATGATGAAAAAAATAATCGCTTTTCAACACAAAAATCATTTTCAAAAACGATTGGTGTAAAAGGAAATTCGGAATTAGCTTTTTGGGTGAAAAATGCCTTAATTCGAAATGGAATTTCTGTAGAAAATAATGCGGAAAATCATATTGAAATCACAGAAAATAACATCATCTTTGAAGGAATAAAGTTTGAAAAGATAGAAGAAATTGTAAATTTTGTACAACACTATGAAAAATATAATTGTAACGGGAGCGAGTAGAGGAATTGGTTTTGAATTGGCAAAACAACATTTGGAATTAGGAAATCGAGTGTTGACAGTCTCTCGAAATGTAGATAAATTGAAGGAATTAACAGCTTTTGCAAAAGAAAATCAATATCAGTTTATCGGTGTTGATTTGGCTAATTTTGATGAGATTTCAGATGTTTTGAAAGCTGTGGAATCTTGGAATAAAGTAGATGTTTTGTACAATAATGCGGGAGTTTGTATCAACAAACCATTTATAGAAATGCAACAAGAGGATTTGTTAACTTCTTGGCAGATTAATTTTATGGCACCTTATCGCTTGATACAAGTTTTGATGCCAAAATTTGATACATCTTCTCATGTAGTTAATATTTCGACAATGGGAGCTGTACAAGGTTCGGTGAAATTTCCTGGTTTGTCTGTTTATTCGTCTTCAAAATCTGCAACGGTTAATTTGACTGAATTGTTAGCAGAAGAATTAAATGAACTTGGTCCAAGAATAAACGCAGTAGCGTTAGGAGCGGTGCAAACAGAAATGTTAGAAGAAGCGTTTCCGGGATATATTGCGCCTTTACAACCAGATGAAATGGCCGAATATTTGGTCGATTTTGGATTGAATGGTTGGAAATATTTTAACGGAAAAATTCAACAAGCTTCTATTTCTACGCCATAAAAAAACGTAATAAGAATCTATATAGAAGATGTAATCTGCATAAAAAAATAAGTTTTTATGCAGATTTTTTTATTTGAAATTAATGGAATGTCCTTAAAACTAAAACCTTATTTTTGTAGTATGCATATTTTAGTAGTAGAAGATGATCAAAGAATGTCTGAATTAATTCGAAGAGGATTAATAGAAAATGGATTCGAAGTTACTGTAGTTTATGATGGTGAAATGGCACTTAAATTAGCTCTTCGCGAAGAGTATGATTTAATTGTATCTGACATAATTTTACCTAAATTAAGTGGATTAGATTTTTGTCAAGAAATCAAAAAACAGAAACCTTTTCTTCCTATTATTATGTTAACAGCTCTTGGAACAACAGATGATAAAGTAGAAGGATTTGATGCTGGTGCAGATGATTATATGGTGAAACCTTTTGAAATGCGAGAACTTGTTGCTAGAATAGGGGTTTTATCAAAAAGAAATTTTAATCATAATTCACAATCCTTTTTATTAAAATATGATACTTTAGAGATGAATCTTCATACTAAAATTATAAAAAGAGAAGAAAAAGAAATTGATTTAACACCTAAAGAATTTCGATTATTACAGTATATGCTAGAAAATAAAGAACGAGTTTTGTCTAGAAATGAAATTGCAGAAAATGTTTGGGACACACATTTTGATACAGGAACTAATTTTATTGATGTTTATATAAATTATTTAAGAAATAAAATTGATAAACATTTTTCTACAAAACTAATTCACACAAAAACAGGTCAGGGATTTATATTTAAAAAAGATGAAAATAAAAGTTAAACTGACGATTTTATTCACTTTGCTTACAGCTGCAATACTTTTCTTTTTTGCTTTTATTATTTATTATTCAGCTAAAAAAGATAGAGAAAAAGAGTTTTTTGAATTATTGAAAAAAGAAGCAATTACAAAATCAAATCTTTTTCTTAAAGCTAAAGTTCCTTCAGAAGTTTTACATAATATTTATCATAATAATAGACAAACAATCAATGAAGTAGAAGTTGCGGTTTATAATCAAAACAAAAAACTACTTTATCATGATGCTGTTGAAATAGATTTTGTAAAAGAAACTGACGAATTATTTGATGAAATACAACAAAAAGGATTTGTAATTTTTTATCAAGATAAATGGCAAGTGGTTGGAATGGATTATGTTGTAGATGGCAATCATTACATTGTAACAGCGGCTGCTTTAGACGAATATGGATACAGTAAAATGAACAATTTATTGAAAAACATCATACTGATTTATATTCTTTCTTTGCTATTAATTATTTTGTCTGCTTTCTTTTTTACAAATAAAGCAATCAATCCAGTAAAAGAAATAACAAATAAAGCCAAACAAATTTCTGCTTCGAATTTAGATTTGAGAATTGAATTGAAATCAAAAGGAGATGAATTAGCAGAATTAACAACAACAATTAATCAAATGTTGCAACGATTAGAAAACTCTTTTGATGCACAAAAAAACTTTGTTTCTAATATTGCGCATGAACTTCGTACACCTTTGGCGGCAATTATAACAGAGTTAGAAATGGCTTTAGATAAAGAGCATACTAACGAAGAATATCAACAGTTAATCCAATTTGCATTGAATGATACGAAAAGAATTGTTCGTCTTTCAAATAGTTTACTTGATATGGCAAAAGCAAGTTATGATCCTTCGGAAATAAATTTTAAAACGATTCGGATTGATGAAATACTTTTAGATTCTGTTGCGCAAATTCAAAAAAGCAATAAAGAGTATAAAGTAGATTTAAATTTTATTAGAATACCAGAAGAAGAAAACGAAGTTGCAGTTATAGGAAATGAGTATTTATTAAAGGTTGCTTTTACTAATTTAATAGAAAATGCTTGCAAATATTCAATTAATAATAGTTGTATTGTTCAAGTTGATTTTGATGATAAAGAAGTGAAAATTAATTTTATTAATAAAGGAGATAAAATTGATCAAGAAGATTTAGCATTGATTTTTAAACCTTTTTTTAGAAGTGATAAACATAAAAATATTCAAGGACAAGGAATAGGATTACCTCTGACAAAGAAAATTGTCGATTTACATGATGCTCGTTTAGAATTATATTCCGAAGAAGGAAAAGAAACTATTTTTCAGATCGTATTGAAGAAGTCATAATAAAACTTAAATCATTAAAAAAAAAATAATGGAAGCCTGCTATTTAGCAGGCTTTTTTTGTTCTAATAAAATTCTAATATTCTTCTAAAGGGTTTCTAACAGCAGTAGCTTTTGATGTATTGTAAATTTGCACCAGAAAAAAATATAATGGAAACAGATTCCCAATTTGTCAAACAATAAACCTAAGATTCATTTATAACTGCTTTTGAGATAATTGAAATTTTGGTTTGTCTTAAAAAAGGAAATAAAATGAATTTAATGAATTTTACAATGCAGTTAGGATTAGCTTTTCTATTAGGAGCTGCAATAGGTTTAGAGCGAGAATATCGTCAAAAAAGTGCTGGATTAAGAACAAATACTTTAGTATGTGTGGGTTCAGCAGCGTTTATATTAATGTCTTATTCTATCGGAGGTGATGCAGTAGGACGAATAGCTTCATATGTTATCAGCGGAATAGGTTTTTTAGGCGCTGGAGTAATCATGAAAGATGGATTAAGTGTAAGAGGATTGAATACTGCCGCTACCATTTGGTGTTCAGCAGCAATTGGGTTATTTGTCGGTTCAGGACTTTCAATAGAAGCAGTTATACTTACTTCAATTATAATGTTAGCGCATCTACTATTAAGACCAATTAGCAATCACATTTATCGTTATTCTTTCAAAAATAAAAACCACAAGGATACTGAATATTTATTGGTAATAAAATGTAGAAATGATGTAGAAAATCATTTGAGAGTATTACTAATGCGATCAATAGAGAATAATGAAAATCTTATGATGAAGTCTCTTTCAAGTGATGATGATTTAATAAATGATTCTGTAATGATTTCAGCAGAAATATCAGCTTTAAATCAACAAGATAGTCTTTTAGAAAAAATAGCAAGTCGATTAACAATTGAAAAAGATGTCCAGAAAATTCGTTGGGAAATTATAAGTAACGAAGTGTAAAAATAATAAACAGTAATAAGAATATACAGAAAAAATATCTCATGAAAATAACAAGATTAACTCATTTTATACTGCTTTTAGTAGGAAGTGCAATGTTTTTGACGAATAGTTGTAAAAATAAAACAGATCAAACTGATAATCCAGATTTTTATTGGGTAAATAATGAAATAGAATTATCAGANNAGAATATTTTTCAGCTCAGCAAGAATATTTTTCAGCTCAGCAAGAGTTAAAACAAGCAGAAATGAATTTGAAACGTCAAAAAGATTTATACAATCATGCTGTAGGTGTAAAAAGAGAATTAGAGGAGGCTGAGACAGATTACAAGTTAAAGAAAATAGCAACAGATCAAACTGCTGCATCATTGAAAGTTTTTAATTCATCTTCTAGAGTAGGAATGGGGCAATCTTTAATTGTTCGGTCTCCTATTTCTGGACGAGTTGTAAGCAGCGATTTAGTTGTTGGTCAATTCATAAAAGAAGATCATGAAGCTTTAGTTACAGTAGCAGAATTATCAAAGGTATGGATTTCGGCACAAGTAAAAGAACATAATTTAGGCTTCTTAGAAGAGTTAAAACATATAACATTTACAGTTGATGCTTTTCCATCAAAAATATTCGAAGGAAAAGTAATTAATATAGGACAATTGCTAAATGAAGAAACGAGGAGTGTTGATGTGCTTATAGAAACGAATAATAATCAATTTGTTTTAAAACCAGGAATGTATGTTAACGTAACATTGAATAGTCTAGATAAAGAAGAGATAATCCTTCCTGCAAAAGCTGTTTTTCAAGAAAAAGAAAATCAATATGTTTTTGTGAAAATAGGTGATAGAAAATATCGAAAAGCAAAAGTAAAAGCAATTGGAACTTCAGAAAATAACGATTTTGTTCGTGTTACAGATGGTTTAAAAGTAGGAGAAAGAGTAGTGATTGAAGGAGGTATTTTTTTAATGGGAGCAAAATAAATAAGCTATTGTGATGAATAAACTAATAGAAATGGCGATTGCCAAAAAATGGTTAATGGTAGCTTTGTTTTCTTTGGCTGCATTATTTGGATATTATTCTTGGAAACAATTATCTATCGAAGCTTATCCTGATATCGCTGATGTAACTTCGCAAGTAGTAACTCAAGTTCCTGGGTTGGCTGCGGAAGAAGTAGAACAACAAATAACAATTCCAATAGAAAGAGAGCTAAATGGTTTACCAGGTATGCATGTTATGCGTAGCAAAAGTACATTTGGATTATCTATAATTACGATTGTATTTAAAGATGGAGTAGATGATTATTGGGCTCGTATGAGAATTCAAGAACGATTGAATGATATTGAGTTGCCGTATGGAGCTGAACCAAGATTAGATCCTTTAACATCTCCTATTGGAGAAGTATTTCGTTATATTATTGAAAGTGATACAAAGAGTTTAAGAGAATTAACAGATTTACAACGCTTTGTTATTGTACCAAGAATTAATCAAGTTTCAGGAGTTGCAGAAGTAACAAATTTTGGAGGAATTACAACGCAATATCAAATAGAAATAGATCCAAATAAATTAACTCAGTATGATGTTTCGTTAAATGATATTGTAGAAACAATAGAAAAAAATAACATTAATGCAGGAGGAAGTACATTACCTCAAGGAGATATAGGATATGTGATTAGAGGAATAGGTCTTGTAAAAGATTTAGAAGATTTTGGTAAGATTGTTATTAAATCAGAAAAAGGTGTACCTGTTTTATTATCAGATATAGGCGAATTAAAATATGGAAACTTAGAGCGAAAAGGAATTTTAGGTTATAGCGATAAAAGCCGAAATCATAGTGACGGAATTGAAGGGATAGTTCTATTGTTAAAAGGAGAAGATACTTCTGTAGTTTTAGAAGGTATTCATGAAGCTGTAGATGAATTGAATAATGATTTGTTGCCAAAAGATGTAAAAATACATGCATTTTTAGATCGTACAGATTTAGTCGATACAACACTTAATACTGTTTCGTACACATTAATGGAAGGTATTTGTTTAGTCGTTATTGTACTTATTGTATTTCTTGGAAGTTGGAGAGGAGCTCTTCTAGTAGCTATAACAATTCCTATTTCATTGCTTATAGCATTTATATTAATGCATTTTACATCCATTCCAGCTAATTTACTTTCGTTAGGAGCTATAGATTTCGGAATTATTGTAGATGGAGCTATTGTGATGATGGAAACCGTTTTGAAAAAAAGAGAGGAAAATCCTAAAGAAGAATTAAAGGAGAAAACTATTTCAACGGTTGCAAAGCAAGTAGCAAAACCAATATTTTTTGCAACACTAATTATTATAACAGCTTATTTACCATTGTTCGCTTTTGAAAGAGTAGAACGTAAACTTTTTACTCCGATGGCTTTTACTGTTGGTTATGCATTATTTGGAGCTTTATCAGTTGCACTTTTATTAATCCCAGGATTAGCATTTGTAATGTATAAAAAACCAAGAAAAATTTATCATAATAAATGGTTGGAAAAGCTGACGAAATCTTATTCAAAGGTTATCAAAAAAATAGTTGCTAAACCCAAAAAAGTTATTCTACCATTACTTCTAATTCTTGCTAGCGCGATAGTATTATCTATTTCTGTTGGAAAAGATTTTTTACCAACATTAGACGAAGGTTCTATTTGGTTACAAGTAGAATTACCTCCAGGATTATCGGTAGAGAAGTCAAAAGAAATGAGCGATGTATTGAGAGAACATACAATGAAATATGATGAAGTTACTTATGTAATGGTTCAAGCTGGTAGAAATGATGACGGAACAGATCCATGGACAGCATCTCATTTTGAAGTTTCAATAGGACTGAAACCATATAAAGAATGGCCTAGAGGAAAAACTAAGAATGATTTGATTCGAGAATTAGAATCAGAGTATGCTAGTATGCCAGGATATACAGTTGGTTTTTCTCAACCAATGATTGATGGGGTTATGGATAAAATTTCAGGAGCACATAGTGAGTTGGCTGTAAAAATATATGGGAAAGATTTTACTGAAACACGCAAAATAACTGAGAATATCATGAAAGAATTAAAAATGGTAAAAGGTGCTGCTGATGTATCAATAGATCAAGAACCGCCTTTACCTCAACTTCAAATTCATGCTAATCGAGATAAAATTGCACAATATGGATTGAATGTTTCTGATGTTTCAGAATTAATAGAAGTCGCAATTGGAGGAAAAGCTATTTCTCAAATATTTTCAGATGATAGAGTATATGATTTTACTTGTAGATATAAAGAAGATAGTAGAAATACACCAGAAAAAATACGACAATTAACTTTGACAAATGTAGATGGTATAAAAATACCATTAGCGCAAGTTGCCGATGTAAAGCTAAATACAGGAGAAAGTACAATTACGCGTGAAATGAATAAACGTCATTTGACAATAAAACTGAATTTGAGAGACCGTGATTTAAGTTCTTTCCTAAAAGAAGCTCAAAATAAAATAGAACAAAACATTGATTATGATCATAGTCAATATCATATTAAATGGAGTGGACAGTTTGAAAATCAAGACAGAGCTTATAAAAGACTTTCAGTTATTATTCCAATTGCAATATTAGTCATGTTTATACTTTTATATGCAGCATTCGGTAAATTGAGACAAGCTTTGCTTTTAATAGGAATTATTCCTTTGGCGATATTCGGTGGAATGTTAGCTTTAAATGTAAGAGGAATGACGTTGAATGTATCTTCAGCAGTTGGTTTTATTGCATTATTTGGAGTTGCAATTCAGAATGGAGTGATTATGATTTCTCAAATCAATTTACTGAAAAATAAAGGAATGGAACTTTCTCAAGCTGTTATAGAAGGAACAAAAAATCGTTTCAGACCTGTTTTGATGACAGCCACAGTTGCGATTCTAGGATTATTACCAGCTTCATTAGCAACAGGAATAGGATCAGATGTTCAACGTCCATTAGCAACGGTTATCGTATACGGATTATTATTTTCAACAATTATTACACTTTTTGCCCTTCCAGCTTTGTATTATATGATCGAAAAGAAATGGGGAAAAGATTCAGTAGAAAAATCAGTTAATCAAAAACAAGATTAAAATGAAAAAATATTGGTTATTAGTTGTGTGTAGTTTATTTATAGTAAATACTAAATTAATTGCTCAAACAACAAGTGAAAACGAGTTAGATTATAAAAAATTTATAGAAACAGTTCAGGAAAACAATATTTCTTATACAGCAGAACGCTTTAATGTAGATATTGCCGAAACAGAAATTTTAAGTGCAAAAGCATTTGCGGATCCCGAACTTCAATTTGAATATTTTGATAATGGAGAAGCCAAAAGAAAAATGGGACTTGGATATTCAGCGGAAGTTGGATGGGTTTTAGAATTAGGAGGAAAAAGAAAAGCTCGAATTAATTTAGCTAAAAGTGAATTTGAATTAACGAAATTAATTCTTTTAGATTATTTCAAAAATTTAAAAGCAGACGCAACATTAGGATTTCTTCAAACAATCTATCAGAAAGAAATGTTGAATGTAAAAGAGAATTCTTATAACATGATGAATCAGTTAGCAAATTCGGATGAAATAAGATTCAAATTAGGAGAGATTTCTGAAACTGATGCAAGACAAAGTCGATTAGAAACTCAGTCATTAAAAAATGAAATAATACAAGCAGAAACAGATTTTGCTACATCAAAAATTCGATTATCAACTTTTATGGGAATTGATCAATATGCAGATTTATTTTCTACAGTAGGAGATTTGAAAACGTTTCAACGTGATTTTGATTTAATCAATTTGACTGAAATGGCTTTAAGTAATCGAACTGATTTATTAGTTGCCTTGCAAAGTAAAGATGTTAGTCAAAGAATGATTGAGTTAGCCAAAGCAAATCGTGCAATAGATTTGGGACTGATTTTAGGATTAGAGCATTCAACAGCTGTTAGAAATTTGATAGCAGAAACTCCTCAGTTCACACAAATTAAAGGAGGAGTAAATATTCCATTGAAATTTTCGAATAAATATAATAATGAATTGAAGGTTGCTAAAATGCAATTTAAACAAGAGGAGCTAAATTATAAACAAATAGAATTAGAAATTAAATCTCAAGTAAAAGAAGCATATGAGTTGTATGAAGGTTATAAAAAACAGTTGAAACAATTTGAAATAGATATATTAAAAAACGCGAATTTAATATTAGAGGCTAAAAAATACAGTTACAAAAGAGGAAATTCGTCTTTGTTAGAGGTTCTAGATGCTCAACGTACTTATAATGAAACTCAAAATCAATATTTGGAAACTCTTTATAATTGTGCTTCAGGTCTTATTGATTTAGAAAGAGTAGTAGGAATTTGGGATATTGATTTTTAAATCTTTACTAATTCTAAAGATTTATGAATTATATTCGTGATGATTTTTCAATTAAATGTCTAGGACATATTTCAACGGAAAAATTCAAAAATCTTTTATTTCAACACTTTAGGAAAATAGAATTTAGATGAAATAGTAAAAGTCGTTTTAGTGCGACTTTTATTATTGATTTAAAACTCGTTTTCTAAAAATGTACATTAACGGAAAACTGCGTAAAAACATCCAAATTCCGAATGCAATCCAAATTCCATAAATATTTAAACCAAAGTAATCTGCAAGATAAATGGTTGGTAGAAATCCAAGAAATGTTGCGATAATTAAGTTGTTTCGCAAGAGTTTTGCATCGCCCATTCCCTTGAAAAATCCATCAAAAATATAAGCCAATGTGTTGATTGGTTGCATCAGTAAAACCATCCAAAATACAGAATTGAAAATGATCAAAACATTTGGATCTTGATTGAAAATTTGCCCAATTTGATTATAAAAAATGAAACAAATCGCAATTAAAATACACGCAATTAAAACTGAATATTTGGAAATATCTTTGCTTAAAATCCAAAGTTTAGGATAGTTTCGTTCGCCTTGTAAACGACCTGCCATCGCGTTTCCAGCACCTGCATATCCGTCAATAAAGAATGAAAAGAACAACCAAATATTCATCAAAATACTTTGCGCGGCGATATAATTTTTTCCGTAATCGGTGGCGTAAGAATTCGCAAGAAAAAATGCAACATTCAACGAAGCTGTTCGTAAAATAAAATTGAAACTTAAGTTGATATATTTCTTAAAAAGTGGATGAATGGTTTTTCCTGGATTTAATCCAAATGAAGTTTTCGTGAAATAGTAGTAAAACGCCATAATTACCATAATCAATTGTGCAATCAAACTTGCATAAGCAGCGCCTTTAATATGATAAGCGGGAATTATCCCATTTACTCCAAAGATTAGAAGATAGTCTAAAAAGACATGAACAAATGCAGCTGTTAAACTACATTTCATTGCCCAAACGGTGTTTTGCATTCCTCTAAATGCTCCAAAAAGAGTGAGCGAAATAAGTGTTAATGGAAAACCAAATGCTCTGATTTTGTAATAATCTACTGAAAATTGAAGAACCAAATCTTTTGCATTGTACAATTCGAATAGATTTTGTGCAAAAAAATACGTTGGAACAAAAATAAGTAAACTCAAAAATAGATTGAAATACAACGCTTGCGGAACTAAAGTTTTGAGACTTTCCAATTTATTTGCACCAAAACTTTGCGAAACCAAAGACGAAATAGAGGTTTTGGTTTGGGCAACAATCCAGATAATTCCTGAAAGAAAAGAACCAACTAAACCAGTAGCAGCAAGTGCTTCAACCGAATATTCTTTTACATTACCCACCATCGCAATATCGGTTAAGGTAATAAGAGATTCTGCAATTCCCGAAAAAATAGCAGGAATCGCTAATTGATTAATTTGTTTGAACGTAATTCTATCCGAAACCAAACTCATTTCGAAAAATTATTTTTTTACGCGTTTATATGGCGGTTTGTTTTTGATGATTTGACTCAACATAAATAAGGTAGTTCCGACCAATGTGAAATAACCCAAAAGTGGTAAGCCAGGAATGTGATAATCGTTGTATTTGAACATAAAAATACATGCTAAATATCCAGCGAAAATCAAATAATAAATTACTTTTTTGAATGATCCGTATGTAAATTTTCCACGAATATATTCAATCAAATTCAACAGAATTAAGAAGAAATAAAAACCGAAAAAGATATAGCGTAATGGATTAATCGGACGATCGGTTGTTCTTATATTCACCATTAAATTGTAATTGTAAACACCGTTATAAATTAATAACAATAAGATAAGAACGATAATGATACGAAGTATTTTCATAAAGTATTTTTGCATTAAAAAAAGCTGTCGAAACAGCTTTTTGATTTTATTTTACAGGTTTGAAATCTAACGAAAGCGAATTTACACAATAACGTAAACCAGTTTCTGTAGGTCCGTCATCAAAAACGTGTCCCAAGTGGCTTCCGCAATTTCCACAAAGAATTTCTGTTCTCTTCATTCCGTGTGAAGTGTCTACGCGTTCTACGATTTTACCTTCTTTTATTTCTTTGTCGAAACTTGGCCAACCACAATGTCCGTCAAATTTAGAAGAAGAAGAAAACAATTCTTCTCCACACGCATTACACGTATAAATTCCGTTCTCGAAATGCATGTTGAATTTTCCTGTAAAAGGACGTTCTGTACCAGCTTCTCTTAAAACATAATACTCTTCAGAAGAAAGTTCTTTTTTCCATTCTTCGTTTGACTTATTGATATTGAATTGAGGTTTTTCGTTCATCGTAACAGTGTTTGAAGGTTGTTCTACTTTAGCATCTTCTTTCTTGTGTTGAGATGTACAAGCAACCATAAGGCTTAATATTAATCCAACAACAAAAAAAGAAATATTTTTTTTTAGGCAATCCATTGATTATATTTTTCAAAAGCTTGTCTGATTTCTTCTTCAGTACAAACTACATCATAACGACAATTTCCAATCTTGTTGATCAAACTAAAGTTGATTGAATTGTTTTGATTTTTTTTGTCGTGTTTCATCCATTCCATTAAGTTCGGAAAAATTTTCATATCAATTGTATTTAAAGCATACATTGACGAAAAACTTTCACAAACTTCTTCTACATCAGCTTTAGAAATTAATTCTTGATCATAACTAAGGAACGTTTCAATAATCATTCCGATTACAATTGCTTCACCATGTAAAAGTGGAAAATCAGTTTCTAAGGATTCACTTTCGATGGCATGACCAATTGTATGACCAAAATTTAAAATTTTGCGTTCACCTTTTTCATACGGATCATTGTCAACCACATTTTCTTTGATATGAATAGAATCCATGATAAAAGGCGCCAAAGCTTCAGCATCGTGCGAAGGTAATTGCACCAAATTATCCCAATGATCACGATTTTTGATTAAACCATGTTTCAACATTTCTGCCAAACCAGATTTTACTTGACGTTGTTCTAATGTCAACAAAAATTTAGGATCAACTAACACCATTTCTGGCTGTGTAAATGTCCCGATCATGTTTTTCATTCCTTCTAAATCAATTCCATTTTTTCCGCCAGCAGAAGCATCGACTTGCGATAATAAGGTAGTTGGAATGTTAATAAATTTGATTCCACGCTTGAAAGTAGAGGCCATAAAACCTCCCATATCCGTTAAAACTCCACCACCAACATTGATAACTAATGAATGACGATCTGCACCCAATTCGCTTAATGCTAACCAAAGATTGGTTACAGTATCAATGTTTTTATTTTCTTCTCCAGAGTCAATTTCAAGGATTTCGTAAGCAGAAATATTGTCCAAATCGGCTAATAATAGCGGTAAACAATGCACATGAGTGTTCTCATCTACCAAAAAGAAGATAGAAGAAAAAGTGTTATTTGCAAGGTAATCGTCTAATATATATGCGATTGAACCAAAATGAATCGGAGCTGATTTCAAAATGAAAAATGTTTTTAAAATGTGCCTAAAATTACGACGACCTTTTTACATCGACCAAATATTTTGAATGATTTATTTTAGGAGGGCTGTCGATAGAATCTATATTGATATTATCGACTTATAAAATAATTATTTTTAAATTTGCACAAATTCATAGATCAATGAACATAGTTCTTTTTGATGGCGAAGAATGGGAAGATTTTTTGCCCCTAACATTTACAAGACCTGTAGCAGCCCTAAGAATGGGAATATTGAGTTTTGCAGAACGTTGGGAAAAAATACTAAATACAGAGGTTTCTTATCAAACGAAACCTTATTTGCAAGAAAAATTTCCTGCTAAACTTCAAACAGAAAATACATTTATCAACCCAACTTTTTTTCCGAATGCAAAATTAATTGAAGCGATAAAGAATTTAAAACCAAACCAAACCCTACTTTTTGACAATCAACTTGTAGCAGTTAAATCAACTGAAGAAACTCCAAAAATCACATCAGACGTTATTCAATTTGAAGATGAAGTCATTCATCTACAACATTCTTGGGATTTGTTTACGTACAATTTTCAAGCAATTGAATTTGATTTTGATTTGGTTACAAAAGGAAGAACTTCTCAACCAATATCAGCAACCAACCAAGTTTTAGCTCCCGAAAAAATATTTATTGAAGAAGGTGCGAAAGTTGAATTTTCTATTTTGAATGCATCAGAAGGTCCAATTTATATTGGAAAAGATGCCGAAATTATGGAAGGTTCTATGATTCGTGGGGGATTAGCTTTATGCGAGCATGCAAAAATAAATATGGGTGCAAAAATATACGCTGGTTGTACGATTGGTCCTTTTTGTAAAGTTGGTGGTGAATTAAATAATTCAATCTTAACAGCATATTCAAATAAAGGACATGATGGGTTTTTAGGGAATTCTGTAATTGGAGAATGGTGCAATTTAGGCGCGGATACAAATAACTCAAACTTGAAAAATAATTATGCAGAAGTAAAGTTATGGAGTTACAACCAAAAAAGATTTGTAAAAACAGGTTTGCAATTTTGTGGTTTAATAATGGGCGATTATGCTAAATCTGCAATCAATACACAATTTAATACTGGTACAGTTGTTGGAGTTTGTGCGAACGTTTTTCAATCAGGTTTTCCACCAAATATGATTAAACATTATAGTTGGGGTGGACAATCAGACGCTCCTGTTTTTAATTTTGATAAAGCTTGTGAAGCTGCAGAAAAAATGATGGAAAGAAGAAAAATTGCTTTTACACTTGCTGATAAAAGAATTTTAGAACATATTTTTAATTTAAATAATAACTAATTTAATAACGAGTAAATCATAAGAATTTAAGTTTAAAATTGTAATATGATTAATTTTACGTGTTAATCTTTTAACAATTAATTAAAAAATCCTTAATTTTGCTTTTTGTTAGAAAAGAATATTTGTGAAATGACTGGTAAATATAAAAACGTTTTAGAGTTAATTGGAGATACTCCATTAGTTCAATTAAACAGAATTAACCAAGACATTCCAGGCGAAGTTTATGCAAAGTTAGAATGTTACAATCCTGGACATTCAACAAAAGACAGAATAGCTTTACATATTATAGAAGAGGCTGAAAAAAATGGTCTATTAAAACCTGGTGCTACGATTGTAGAAACAACTTCAGGTAACACTGGATTTGCTGTAGCTATGGTGGCTATCGTAAAAGGGTACAAATGTATCTTAGCGGTATCGGATAAAACAAAGGCAGAAAAGATTTCATTCTTGAAAGCGATGGGAGCAAAAGTATTTTTGTGTCCTGCGAATGTACCTGCTGATGATCCAAGATCATATTACGAAGTAGCAAAACGTATTGCTGCGGAAACGCCAAATTCTCTTTATATTAATCAATATTTTAATCAAGGGAATACAGAAGCTCACTATTTAACAACAGGTCCTGAAATCTGGAATCAAACAGAGGGTAAAATTACTCACCTAATCGGTTGTACAGGTACAGGAGGAACTTTGACAGGTAGTGCACGTTATATAAAAGAGCAAAACCCAGATGTGAAAATCATCGGAGTTGATGCTTATGGATCAATCTTGAAAGGTTATCACGAAACTGGTAAAATTGATCAAAATGATATCTATCCTTACAGAATCGAAGGAATGGGAAAAAATTTGGTTCCTGGAGCTTTAGATTTTGAAATGGTTGATTCTTTTATCAAAGTGACAGACGAAGAAGCTGCTTATCGTACAAGAGAAATTGCTTTGAAAGAAGGAATTATGGCAGGATATACTTCTGGTGCTGCTACACAAGCATATAAACAATTGGCTGAAGCTGGAGAATTTGACGAAAATTCTTTAGTTGTAATTTTGTACCCAGACCATGGATCACGTTATATGACAAAAGTCTTTAGTGATGATTGGATGGCAGAGCAAGGTTTTACAAATAGCAGACTCAATGGTTTAGAAGCTCGAGCAACAGTCGAAAGAATCAAATAATACGTATATTTGTAAAAATTAAATATTTAAAGTAGGTAGTGTTCGTTCACTTTCTACTTTTTTTCAATTAATAAAAAATTAAACTATAATAAAATGGACATTTTTGAACGTTTAAAACAGAACCCTGGACCATTAGGTCAATTCGCTGATTATGGTGAAGGTTATTATGTTTTTCCACAGTTAAAAGGAGAAATTGGACCCGTAATGGAATTCCAAGGTAAAAAAGTAATTACTTGGTCAATCAATAACTACTTAGGTTTAGCTAATCACCCAGAAGTTCGTAAAGCAGATGCTGATGCTGCGGCACAATATGGTATGGCTTATCCAATGGGAGCTCGTGCAATGTCTGGTCAAACAGATTATCACGCTCAATTAGAGCAAGAATTGGCTGATTTCGTTCAAAAAGAATCTGCTTATTTAATGAATTTCGGGTACCAAGGTATGGTATCTACAATTGATGCTTTAGTATCTAAAAATGATGTAATCGTTTATGATGCTGAATGTCATGCTTGTATTGTTGATGGAGTTCGTTTACACTTTGGTAAACGTTTTATTTACCAACACAACAACATCGAAAGTTTTGAAAAAACAATTGCTCGTGCTCGTAAATTAGCTGATAAACAAGGAGGCGGAATTCTAGTGATTACAGAAGGTGTTTTTGGAATGACTGGTAAGCAAGGTATTTTGAAAGAGATTGCTGCTTACAAAGATGAATACAAATTCCGTTTATTAGTAGACGATGCACACGGTTTTGGTACATTAGGTAAAACTGGAGCTGGAGCCGGAGAGGAGCAAGGTTGTCAAGATAAGATTGATATCTATTTCTCAACTTTTGCAAAATCTATGGCAGGTTTCGGAGCATTTATTGCAGGTAACAAAGATATTATTCGTATTTTAAAATATAACTTACGTTCTCAAATTTTTGCTAAATCATTGACAATGCCAATGGTAATCGGAGGTTTAAAACGTCTTGAGTTATTACGTTCTCAACCAGAGCTTAAAGATAAGTTATGGCACAATGTAGAAAAAATTCAGAAAGGATTAGAAGAAAGAGGATTTGATATTGGAGGTTCTAACACATGTGTTACGCCAATCGTATTGAATGGTTCTCCTATCGAAGCGACTGTATTGGCAAAAGAAATGCGCGAAGAATATGGTATTTTCGTTTCTGTAGTAGTTTATCCAGTTATTCCAAAAGGAATGATTATTTTCCGTATTATTCCAACTGCTGCTCACGAAGACGAACACATCGAATATACGTTAAACTCATTTGCTGAGATTAAAGATAAATTAGCTGACGGATATTACAAACGCAAAGCAGAAGAATTGAATGTTGATTTTGTTCAATACTAAAATAAATATTCAATCAAATAATAGAAAAACCCTAAACTAAATAAGTTTAGGGTTTTTTGTTTGTATTCTGTTCAAAAGTTAAGTAATTATTCCCTTCTTTCCACATTTGATTTACTATATTTGTTTACAAATTAAACACACAAACACACAACAATTTTAATTATGAAAATTCACAATTTTAGTGCAGGACCATGCATTTTACCACAAGTTGTTTTTGACAAAATGGCTCAAGCTTGTTTAGATTTCAACAATTCAGGAACATCAATTTTAGAAATTTCTCACCGTCGCAAAGATGCGGTAGAAGTGATTGATACAGCAAGAGCGTTGGTAAAAGAATTGATGAATGTTCCAGAAACGCATGACGTAGTTTTTATGCAAGGCGGAGCTTCATTGCAATTTCCTACTGTAGCTTACAATTTATTGAAAGAAGGCGGAAAAGCAGCTTATACACAAACAGGAAAATGGGCAGAAAATGCTATCAAAGAAGCGAAGCGTTTCGGAGAAATTGAAGTTATAGCTTCTTCAAAAGATCAAAATTATAATTATATTCCGAAAGGATATACTGTTCCTTCAGATGTAGATTATTTTCACTGCACATCAAATAATACTATTTTTGGAACACAAATGAAAGAGTTTCCAAATTCTCCAGTTCCAATGGTTTGTGATATGTCTTCGGATATTTTATCTCGCACAATTGATGTTTCTAAATTCGGAGTAATCTATGCTGGAGCTCAAAAAAATATGGGACCTGCAGGTTCTGCCGTTGCAATCGTTCAAAAAGATTTATTAGGTAAAACAGGACGTAATATTCCTGATTATTTAAACTACGAAACACATATCAAAAAAGAATCATCGTTTAACACTTGGCCAGTAATTGCAATTTACGGTGTTATGTTAAATTTACAATGGTTAAAAGAGCAAGGTGGAGTAGAAGCGATTGCAAAAATTAATACTGCAAAAGCGGATGCAATGTATGCTGAAATTGATCGTAACGGATTATTTACAGGAACTGCTACAACAGAAGATCGTTCTCAAATGAATGCTACTTTTGTCTTAAATAACGAAGATTTCAAAGCTGATTTTGACGCAATGTTAAAAGAAGCTGGAGTTGTTTCTTTGGCTGGTCACCGCGATGTTGGTGGATACCGTGCGTCAATGTACAACGCTTTACCATTAGAATCTGTTCAAGTTTTGGTAGAAGTAATGAAACAATTTGAACAAAAATTTGGTTAATCAGCAGATATTAGACGCTAGATATTAGTATTGAGAAATATATTATCTAACATCTAAAATTTCGCATCTTAATTCTATAATAAAAACATGAAAATATTAGCAAACGACGGAATTTCTAAGGCAGGAATAGAAGCTTTAGAAGCAAAAGGTTTCGAAGTAATAACTGCTCACGTAGCACAAGAACAATTAGAAAATTATATCAACGAAAACGGAATAGAAGTACTTTTAGTACGTTCTGCGACTAAAGTTCGTCAACCTTTGATTGATGCGACAAATCTTAAAATTATTGGTCGTGGTGGAGTTGGTATGGACAATATCGATGTTGCTTATGCACGCGAAAAAGGAATTCAAGTCATTAATACGCCAGCATCTTCTTCTCAATCGGTAGCAGAATTTGTGATTGCGCATTTGTTTTCTATCGTTCGTAATTTGCACCAAGCCAATCGTAATATGCCTTTAGAAGGAGATTCTAACTTCAATGGATTGAAAAAAGCTTACGCAAAAGCAATCGAATTGAGAGGGAAAACAATGGGTGTGATCGGTTTTGGTCGTATCGGTGTAGAAGTAATTCGTGAAGCGATTGGTTTAGGAATGAATATTTTAGTGTATGATAAATTTCCAGCAACACATGACATCGAATTAGAATTTTTTGATGGTCAAAAATTAACGTTTACAATCACTTCTGTTGATTTTGATGAAGTCATTACAAAAGCAGATTTCATTTCGTTACATGTTCCAGCGCAAGATGGATATATTTTGGGCGAGAAAGAATTTGCAAAAATGAAAGATGGCGTGATTGTAATTAACACGGCTCGTGGAGGAGTTGTTGATGAAAAAGCGTTAGTTGATGCAATCGAAGATGGTAAAGTTGCAGGTGCGGCTTTAGATGTTTTCGAGAATGAGCCAACACCAGAAATGGGCTTGTTGATGAACGAATCGTTGTCGTTATCTCCTCATATTGCAGGTTCTACGAATGAAGCGCAGGACAGAATTGGAACTGAATTAGCTTCGCAAATCGTTGAGATTTACGGAAAATAATTTTGAGTTTCATTCTATCTAAAACTATTCAAAATGCCTCAATTTAAACCATTCAAAGGAATTCGACCTACAGAAGAAACTTCTCAAGAATTTGTGACACTTGCTGTTAATCAATATTCGAAAGAAGAATTGGACTATTATATCAATAACAGAGAAAACTCTTTTTTGCATATTATTTTGCCAACTTGGGACGAAACGATTCAAGATCCAAAAGAGAAATTCAGAAAAGTTCGTGAGAATTTTGAAGATTTTATTTCAAAAAAAATATTAACGCAAGACAAGTCTTCTTTTTATATTTATCAAGTTATACAGCCTGATGGACGCGAAACAAAAGGACTTTTAGGCTTGGTGAATATTGATGATTATCGTCAAAATAAAATAAAAAAGCACGAAGAAACTTTGGAGCGTCGTGTGGAATTATTTGCTGATTATTTGAAAGAATCTCATTTCCATGCGGAACCTGTTTTGTTGACCTATAAACCTGCTCAACGTGTAGATTTGTTGATTGATACGGAAATGAAACGCAAGCCGATTCTGAAAATAGAAGAAGAAAACGGAACGCAACATTTGTTGTGGAGAGTTGATAATCGTTTAAATTTAAAACAATTAAAAGATTCAATCGAAAAATTAGACGAATTGTATATTGCAGATGGACATCATCGTATGGAAAGTTCGGAGCGATACACAAAATTTGCGATTGAAAATTCGAAAGATGAAGTCTATGGTGATGAAGCGTTTAATTATACGTTAGCACTTTTAGTTTCGAATGAAGATTTGATTATCAATGATTATAATCGATTAATTAAAGATTTAAACGGCTTAACTCCAGAAGTGTTTTTAACTGCTTTAGAAGCTGATTTTGAAATTATTCCGAAAGGTGATGAATTAGTTGTGCCAACCAAAAAACATCATATTGTGATGTATTTAGATGGTCAATATTATAGTTTATATGTCAAAAATAATGTATTAATGACAGAAGGTTTAAGCGAATTGGATACTTATATTTTCGAAGAAAATGTGATGAAACCAATTCTAAATATTCAAGATTCTAAAAAGGATAAACGCATTCATTACGAATGTGGTACGCGCAATAGAGAAGGAGTAGAAGCGCTTAAAAATAAAGTTGATCATCACGATTATATTGCAGCTTTTGCTTTTTATCCAGTGGATGTGAAGGATTTGCAATTGATTGCGGATTTAGGGCTTAAAATGCCACCAAAAAGTACATATATCGAACCAAAACCATTAAGCGGTTTTGCTGTATTTGATTTGAAAGAATAAAAAATGAGTATTCAAGAAAATTTAAAAACAATCGAAGCTACAATTCCTGCTCATGTGATATTGGTAGCGGTTTCTAAGACAAAACCTGTGGAGGATTTGCAAGAAGCTTATGCGGCTGGAATGCGAGATTTTGGTGAAAACAAGATTCAAGAAATGTGCGATAAATACGAAGTTCTTCCAAAGGATATACGTTGGCATATGATTGGTCATGTGCAAACCAACAAAGTGAAGTATATGGCGCCTTTTGTGCATTTGATACATGGTGTTGATAGTTTAAAATTGTTGAAAGAAATTCACAAACAAGCCGAAAAAAATAATCGCGTAATTGATGTGTTGTTGCAACAATTTATAGCAGATGAAGAAACAAAATTTGGCTTGGATGAAGAAGAAATTCAACAGATAATGCAAGAAGAAATTCAGCATTTACCAAATGTTCGCGTAGTTGGATTGATGGGAATGGCAACGTTTACGGAAGATGAAAGTCAGATTCATGAAGAATTCCGTTCTTTAAAATCTAACTTTGATTTCTTGAAAAATAATTTTGAAAATATAACTATTTTATCCATGGGAATGTCAGGTGATTACCAAATTGCGATAGAAGAAGGTAGTACAATGGTTCGCATTGGAAGTTCAATTTTTGGACATCGTAATTATTCGATTTAATAGAATATTTTTACAATACAAAACCCCTAAAATTTATGTTTTAGGGGTTTATTTTTTTATTATTTATAGAAAAATTTTTAAAAAGGTAAAGTGTCTAAATTGACATTTCCACCAGAAACGATTATCCCTATATTCATATTTTTATGACTTTCTTTTTCTTTGATTAATGCAGCTAAAGCCACAGCAGAAGAAGGTTCGCAAACAATTTTTAAACGTTCCCAAATTAATTTCATTGCTGCAATTATTTCTTGTTCTGTTACACGTATTATTTTTTCTACACCTTTTTGGATGATGGGAAAATTAATATCACCTAATTCTGTTTTCAAACCATCTGCAATTGTATTTGTTGTAATGTTAGATTCTATTTTTCCACTTTCTAACGAACGATAGGCATCATCTGCTTCAAAAGGTTCTCCACCGATTACTTTACAATTTTCACCAAAATTTTCCACAGCAATAGCTGTTCCCGCAATTAAACCTCCACCACCAACAGGAGTAAATATATAATTCAGGTCTGGATGTATTTCTAATAATTCTTGCGCTGCAGTTCCTTGTCCAAGAATAACATTGAGATCATTTGAAGGATGAATAAACGTTGCACCTTTTTGTATTTCGATTTGTTTTGCTGTTTTCTCTCTCGCTTCTAAAGTTGGTTCACACTCGATTATTTGCCCATTGTATCCTTTTACAGCGTCTTTTTTAACTTGTGGAGCAGTTTTGGGCATTACAATAAAAGCTTCAATTCCCAAGCTTTTTGCTGCAAGTGCTAAAGCTTGAGCAAAATTACCAGAAGAATGTGTCACAACTCCTTTTTGCTTTTGTTCGTCTGTAAGTTGCATGATAGCATTTGTTGCACCACGCATTTTGAAGGCACCCATTTTTTGAAAGTTTTCGCATTTAAAAAACAACTTCGCTCCAACTATTTCGTTCAATAAACTTGACGTTAAGATTGGTGTATTGTGAATAAAAGGTGAAATTCGTTGATGAGTTTCTATAATAGCTTGTTTGTACATCGTTAGGATTTTTTGATTGCGGTTACTTCAACTTCGATTAATGCGCCATAGTGCAATTTATTTGTAGGAATAACACATCTCGTTGGTTTATGAGTTCCGAAAAAGTTACTGTAAACGGTATTTACTTCATCCCACAATTGAATATTCGGAATGTAAATTCGAACCTGTAATATATGGTTTTTATCGCTATTAGCTTCATGTAATATCGTTTCGATATTTTTTAAAACTAAGTTAGTTTGCTCTGAAATTGTTGTTGGAATTTTCTTGGTTTTGCGGTCAATTGGTAATTGACCAGAAAGATATAGAATTCCATTATGTTCTATGCATTGTGAGTAATGTCCATTTGCAATTGGCATATTTTCGGTTTGAATAATTTTCATTTTCTTATTGATTTTAAATATATCTTTATATCAAGATATATTTAAAATATATCAAATTATCTTTACATCAAGATAATTTGTACATTTGTTTTTCAATTAATTGTGATGAAAAAAGATAAAGATTTAATTGATGCATTAATTGCTGATTGGAATATAGAACGTCCAGATTTGGATGTTGATGCAATGCAGATTGTAGGTAGAGTGATGAAATTGGGTAAGATTTTCGAGAATAGAGCAAGTTTGGCTTTAAAGGAAAATGGAATCTATTATACTGATTTAGATGTGTTAGCAACGCTTCGTCGTTCAGGAGAACCTTATCAATTAACGCCAAAACAATTGATGGAATCTGTTGTAATTACTTCCGGAGCGATGACAGCACTTTTGAATCGCTTAACAAAATTAGAATTAATTTATCGTGCGGCAGATGAAAATGATGGACGAATAAGTTTGGCTGGACTTACAGAAAAAGGAAAGAAAATTATTGATGAAGCTATCAAAAAAAGATTTGATGAAGCTAAAAATTCAATTCAAATTTTGAATAAAAAAGAACAAGAGAATTTATCTATTCTATTAAAAAAGCTTTTGATAGAATTGGATCAATAATTATTATAAAAAAAACCTGAACAGATTTGTTCAGGTTTTATTCATTCAGGAATAAATTTTAACCATTTCCTCCACTACTGCTTTGTTCTTGGTTAGATTTTGAACGTTCTATATTAAATTGTTTTCCGAAATTGTAACTAATTCCAATACGATACATTCTGAATGGTTGACTAATACTTGTGCTGACTACGTCGTTTGATACATTTGTGTAAGTTCCATTTCTATTTTCGAAAAGGTTAGAGATATTTGCCGAAAGTTGCAATTTCTTATTAAATACCATTGCTCTTAATCCTATATTATGGCGCATAAAATCTCCAGATTTCTCCAAACCATCTGTACTTTTAGTGTAATATGAATACGTATAATTCGCAAAAAGTGTTTTCTTTTTATTTAAATCTAAATTATTTGTAATTCTAAATTCCCCATTCATTCCATCCAATGTATAATTCATTTCCGGAATTTTACTTGTTGTTTTACGATAGAAAACATCTGCCGAGGCATTTATTTTCCACCATTTATAAGGTTTTATATTAATGTTTTCACTTAGACCAATACTATATGTTTTTCCAATATTATAAGGCTTAGAAAGTGTAATCTTTGTATCAGGATCTTTTATGCTTACTTGTTCAAAAAGATCGTTCGCATTGCGGTAATACAAACTTGTTACCAATAAATCTTTGTACGCATGTTCTAACTCGAAATTATTTGAATTAGAAGGTGTTAAATTTGGATTACCTTCCGAATAACTATATTCATTTTGTTTCGTTCTTCTCGGATTTAAATACCAAATAAATGGACGATCCACACGACGACTATAGTTTAAAGTAAATGAATGATTTTCTGAAGATTGATACATTAAATAAGCAGTTGGATATAAGCCATCGTAAGTTTTTTCGTAATTATCTTTCGGATCTTCCATAATACTTTTCACTTGTGCATGCTCATAACGTAAACCAACTTTTCCTGTTAACTTTTCGCTCAATTTTTTTTCTATCGAATAGTATAACGCATAGACATTTTCCTTGTATTTGTATTTGCTAGCAAAATCAGTATCTTCATGGAAATCATTATTCGGATTAAGTTTTAAAAATCGTTGATTTTCTGCTTCATCTGTTGCCCAACGTAAACGTGTTCCATAATTCATCTTCCACGAATTAATAGGATGCTCCATATCGATGCTTGCATTGAATCGGTTTGAAGAACCATTATTTAAGCTGTAATTATTTTGGTATTTACCAGGAATTTCTGTCCAATTAGGATTAAACTCATTGCTGATATTTTTGAGATTCATATCATTTTCATTGTTCGAATAATCAAAATCGAAGGTTAACTTTTGTCCATCCGTTTTGAATTTTTTGATGATATGGTAATTCAATCCTAGATAATTCCAATTCCACTTTCCACCATCTCTATTCGTTGTCATATAACGATCTGTTGTGTTATTTTCTAAATCGAAAATATCAAAGATTGAACCTCCTTTATTTTTTCCTTCACTCTTCGAAATATTAAAATTGAAACCTGTGATTAAATTGTCATTAATTTGATAATCGACTCCAATTCGACCGCCATAATAATTATTATCATTTTTATTGATGTCATCCGAACTCCATTTTTCGTCGGGATACAAAGTTGTATTTTTACTTTTATCATACCAATTTCCTGCACCGTTGTAAATATTAGAAGTTAAGGTCCATTTTCCTTTGCGGTAATTGATATTTCCACTCAAATTAAATCCACCGTATTTTTGCTGATTGTACGAAGTAGAAATAGAACCATTCATGCTATCTTGTTTTGCATTTTTCAATACAATGTTGATGATTCCACTGTTTCCTGTCGCATCGTATTTGGCTGGAGGATTTGTAATGACTTCAATTTTATCAATATCTTCTGTTCGAATGGTTTTCAGATAATTTGCCAATTGTTCACTACTCATTTGCATTAATCGGTCATTAATCATGACGCTAACCGAGCCTTTTCCAATAATAGAAATAGCGTCTGTCGCTTCTTCCACCTTAATACGAGGAGCAAGTTTTAACGCATCTAAGGCATTTCCTCCTTTTGCACCTTCTGCTTGATCGACATTGAAAATTAATCGGTCTACTTTCTTTTCAACTAATTTTTTTTGTCCTGTTACAACGGCTTCCGTTAACGTTACATTTTCATTTTTTGGAACTAAAATAACACCTAAATCAGCATTTTTAGTAACTTGTAGCGTAACTGAATGTAATGTAACACCAGCTTCTTCTATTTTGAAAGTATACGAACCTTCATCTAAAACTACTGAGAAATGTCCATTTTCGTCTGTAGAGATTTCATCTACAATTTTATCACCCTGCGAAATCACAACATCTGCTAAAGCTACAGGTGTTTGATTGGTGTATTGAATAATTCCTTTTACATTTTGTTGCGCATACGTTTGAATTGCTGCAATGCAAACAATAGGAAAAAAGTATTTTTTCATAGTTATTAAGTTATTAAGTTATTAAGTTATTAAGTTATTAATATTAATAAGGCGCAACAACATTTGAAAAGTTACATGGCTAAATGTTAAACAATTCTTAAATATATTTAATGTGAAGTATGATTGATAAAAATTTAAAAACTGTTAATTTTATAATCAACAAAAACGGTGTCATTTTTAATAATTATTTGCATATTTTTATCTAAAGGTTTACCATTTGTAAAATATCCAGTATTAATAGATTTAGTTAGATTGTTAATTTTATATGTTAATTGATAGGATCCATCACCATGAGAAATATTGTTCATATCAAGTACATTATTGAAATTTTTCCCTTTTTCAAGTTTTTTTACATATATAAATGAATTTTCAGCAGAAAATTTTACGTTTTCTATTTTAAAACTAGAATCATTTATTATTTTAATCTTGATTCCTTTTTTATACGTACAAGATGTAATTAAAAACAATAATATTATTAATTTAAGATTTTGTTTCATAAAAGTGCTTTGAAAAACAAAGAAAGAAGTTATTTATTAATTTTAAAATATATTTTATAATAATTTTTCTAATCCTTCTTTCTCAAAAATTAATTGTCCAACTAGAATGTCGGAAGAACCATTTTTTATTTTGTAGGTATAAATTGGCAAATTATCTTCAATAATACATTCCAAATGCAGAAATTCTGTGTTATCAAGTTGTTGTAATTCGTCCAGAATTTCATTGAGATGTGTTGAAATAAATGTCAAGGTATTTTGATGTGAATCTAGACCTTTTATTGTTTTTGTTAATAAATTCGTTGCATCTATCGAATTTGTTCCGCTAAACAATTCATCGAAAATAGCAAAACTATAACCTGCTTCTTTACTCGAAATGAGATAATTTTTTAGGTTCATAATTTCATTCATAAAATGACTATATCCTTTCAACACATTGTCTGTATGATTGATATTGATACTAATAGTTTGATAAAAAGGAATTGTTGCTGATTTGCATGAAACTGGAAGTCCAAGATTTCCCAAATAACTACAAAAAGCAATTGCACGAAAAAAAGTTGATTTTCCTGACATATTTGCACTTGTTAATACAACAACATTTTTAGAAGTTTTGAAATTATTTTTGACAGGATTTTTGAGTAATGGATAATAAAAGTCAACTAAATCGAGTTCGTTTTGTGGTGAAATAGTCGGAAAAATAAATCGATGTTCAATTACTTTTAAACTAATAGATAAATATGCTTCGAAGAGATGAAGTTGCTCGAAAAATGAATTGATTTGTGCTTTGTTTTCAATCAATAAATCGTTTGCGTTTAGAATTTCCTTGCTCTTAAATTTTCTATTTCGAATGAATTGATAATTTTTTTCCGTTTCAATTGACATCAATGTAGCAATCATATTGTCTAATAGATTTCGAAATTTAGTTGGAAACAATTGTACTTCTAACGATTGCAAAAACGTATAAATTTTATTGAAGAAAATATAAAGTTGTGTTAGCGAACTTTCGAGAGTAGATTTAACAGATGAATAGAATTTTATCTTTAGAAAATCGACTGATTCAACGTTATTTATTGTATTCAAAACCTCGTTATATTCCGTTTTAGAATAATTGTATAGCGACTTTCCTTCCACTTGTTGTACAAAACTTTTGATAATATTTTGTCTATCTATGACTTCTTGTAACGTTTTCGGTTTTGTATCCAATAATTGGAGTAACGTTGAACGTGAATTATAATTCAATGTTACATTAAAAAGAGGTAGAATATCTTTTTCTACATTCAAATTATCAATGTTCATCATGGTTGGCAATTATTTCTATTGAAACTATTTTTCAAGATAATCATATTTGATTAAATTACTGAACAAAATAGTATTTAACACCAATTTAAAAACTACACAATATGAAAAATGAAATTTATCCATGTCTATGGTTTGATGGACAAGCGCAAGAAGCCGCAAATTTTTATTGTTCGATTTTTCCTAACTCAAAAATTATAACCGATAATCAGATGGTGGTTATTTTTGAGTTGAACGGAAAAAAGTTTATGGGATTGAATGGAGGTCCAAATTTTAAGTTTAATGAAGCGACTTCATTTGTTATCGATTGTGAAACGCAAGAAGAAATTGATTTTTATTGGAATAATCTTACTTTGGATGGAGGAGAAGAAGGGAATTGTGGTTGGTTAAAAGATAAATTTGGTCTTTCTTGGCAAGTTGTACCAACTGTTTTACCAAAACTTTTGAGTAATCCAGATAAAGCTCAAAGCGTGATGCAAGCTTTTATGAAAATGAAAAAGTTTGATATCGCTGCATTGGAAAATGCTTAATTGGTAGGAAAATTTTACAGATTATTTCTCCTAAAACTACTTTCGGAGCTCATCATATTTGACTAAATTTGAAGTATGAAAGCAAGTTTTAAACCTTATATTTTGAAATTCAAAAATCCAAGCGGTACTTCGCGCGGCGTTTTGACAGAGAAATTGACCTATCTTTTTACATTAGAAGAAGATGGGAAAGAATATGTTGGTGAATGTGGATTGTTTAAAGGATTGAGTTTTGATGATCGTCCTGATTATGAAGAAAAATTGCAATGGGTTTGTGACAATATTGACTTAGGAGTTGATGAATTGTGGCGTGAATTGCGTGAATGGCCTTCGATTCAGTTTGGTATAGAGCAGGCTTTTCAGAGTATGTTTGCGAATCGTTACAATGAAAATTATACAGATAAATTGAATCCTGATATGTATGAATCAGCTTTTTCGACAGGTGATCAAGGTATTCAAACTAATGGTTTAATTTGGATGGGTTCGATTGATTTTATGCGCGAACAAATCAAAGAAAAATTAGCGATTGGTTTCAACTGTATCAAGCTGAAAATTGGTGTTGATTGGGAAAATGAGCATAAGATTATTCAACAATTAAGACAAGATTTTTCTGCAGATCAATTAGAATTAAGAGTAGACGCGAACGGAGGTTTTACGTTTGAGGAAGCAAAAGGGGTGTTGCAACAATTGGCTGATTTAAAAATACATTCGATTGAACAACCTATCAAAGCAGGACAAGTAGAGTTGATGGCAGAGTTATGCGCTGCTACACCAACACCAATCGCTTTGGACGAAGAATTAATCGGAATTGTTCATCAAGAAGATAAATTCAAATTATTAGAACAAATCAAACCGCAATATATTATTTTAAAACCAAGTTTGGTTGGCGGAATTAGAGGTTCGTTGGAATGGATTAATGCAGCAGATACATACGAAATCCCGTTTTGGATAACATCAGCTTTGGAAAGTAATATAGGCTTAAACGCTATTGCACAATGGACAGCTATTTTATACCCAGAAATGCCACAAGGATTGGGAACAGGCGGTTTGTTTACAAACAATTTCCCAAGTCGATTAGAATTAAGAGGAGAATATTTATTTCGAAACAAGTTAGCATGAATAAAGTAATTATCGCATTTTTTGCAACAATCGTTTTAATGAGTTGTCACACGACAAAAAAAACAATTGATTTAGCTGCAATTCAAAAATATCAAACCGAATTGGCTACTTTTTATACTGATCCTAAAACGACGCCATTGGTAGACGAAGAAAAAACGAATTTCAAAGGGATTACATTTTTTCCGATCAGTGAAAAATATATTGTGAAAGCGAAATTTACGCCAATCAAAGATGGAAAGGTGATTCCGTTTCCTACTTCTGCGAAGAAAATCAAAAATTACAAAGAATACGGAACGGTGACGTTTATGTTGGATAATGTTGAGCAAACGCTTACGGTTTATCAATCTTCACCAATTATGGAGAAATATGCAGACAGCTTGTTTTTACCTTTTATGGACGAAACAAACGGCGTGACGTCTTATGGAGGTGGACGTTATTTGGATTTGACTACAAAAGATTTAGGTGCAAAAGCCAATGAAATTACGTTGGATTTTAACCAAGTGTACAATCCTTATTGTGCATATAGTAAGCATTACAATTGTCCGATTCCGCCAGCAAATAATGTGTTGGATATCGAAATTAATGCAGGTGTAAGTTATCATAAATAGCATGTTGTATTTAGATTTTTCTCGACCTAATTTTGATGTCAACGCTATTCAAGTTACCAATGAATTTGAGCAGTCGGTTAAAGATTTTTTGGTTGAATGGTTTTCTGATTCTGAGGTGATGATTGCGCATACTTCTGGCTCAACAGGAACTCCGAAAGAGATTATTTTGACTAAAGAAAATATGCGTAAAAGTGCGAATATGACGGGAAAATATTTGCATTTAGAGAAAGGAAATTCGGCTTTATTGGTGATGCCTGTTACTTATATTGCCGGAAAATTGATGTTGGTTCGTGCAGTAGAAATTGGTTTGAAATTGATTTGTATGCAACCAACTTCGCATATTTCTCTGGATGAAATTAATCGCGGAATTTCGCAAGGTTTTACTTCTATTGATTTTGTTGCGTTAACGCCTATGCAAGTCGAAAATTCGTTAGATTTTGTTTCGAAATGTCAAAAGTTAATCATTGGTGGAGCTCCTCTTTCGGAGAAAGTGAAACAAGAATTGTTTGCTTTTGAGAATGAAGTCTACGAAACGTATGCAATGACGGAGACGATTACGCATATTGCGTTTAAACAAGTTTCGAATCAAAAAAATCCTAATGCTGAACAAGTTTTTGAAGCTTTTGATGAAGTAACGATTTCACAAGATGAGCGAGGTTGTTTGGTGATTGATACGCCTTATGATGGATTGCAAGTTGTAACGAATGATATCGTTGAAATCGTTGATTCGCGTAAATTTAACTGGATTGGACGTGCAGATAATGTGATTAATTCAGGTGGAATAAAATTATTTCCCGAACAAATAGAAAATAAGCTGAAACCGTTTATCCATTCTGATTTTTATATTACATCTAAAGCGGATGAATTATTAGGTCAGAAATTAATTTTAGTGGTAGAAGGAGAGGAGAGGAGCTTGGATTTTTCTTCGACAGATTTAACCAAATATCAAGTTCCGAAAGAGATTGTTTTCATACCTAAATTTCCTCGAACGGAAAGTGGTAAAATAAAACGACAACAGTTTTAAGCATAAAAAATCATCAAGTAATTGGTGATTTTTTTTGTTTATCGGAAAAAAATAAGTTTCTATCCGATAAGAAATAGACTTTATCGATAATAATTTCATTTACGTTCTTAACAACTTAGATTTGGTTAAAATATATAGAATATGAAAAAAGTAAGTGTAATTTTTATGTTTTTATGTTGTTTTCAGATTGCTTTATCTCAAGACAAAGAAGTGAACTTTGATCAAAGTTATATTCAAGCAAATAATGGACAAACGACAATTGAAATTAATGAAATGCAAGAGTTGGTATATTTGATACTTGCTTTAACTGAAACGGCTAATAATCCCAATATAATTAATCAAACAACTCCTTATTATCAAGAAATTTTGACAGATTTTAAATCATTTTCTTCTCATGAAATTGTACAAGCTTTTGACAAAGAACTGAAAACAAATCTTGTTAATTTTATTTTATTACCAGCAAATGCATATGGATTCAAGTTTGAGGGAGAAAAAATAGTTGCGACAAATGTGTATATTTTCCCCGCTAAGGGAATTGGTAAATTTGAAGTGAAAGAAAATCCAGTTTTAGGTTATATTGATCAATTAGAAGATTTTTCGAAGAAAACAAAATTTAGATCTTTTTATAAAACTCATCAAGCTTATTATGATTCTTTGAAAACAGCATATAAGAATTTTGCAGCCATTGAAAATCAGAAAAATTGGTTAGAACAGAAATTTGATACATCTATTAATAGTTATCGTGTTTTAACTTCTCCATTAATTGGAAGTATAAATGCAACACATACTTTTCAAGATAATGGCTTTAAAGAGATTTTACTTTTTTTACCTACTATTCGTTCAGACAAAGATTGGTCAGCATTATTCCAAAAAGCTATGAATACACGCATTATTTTTACTGAAATTGACCATAATTATGTTGGCCCAGTAAGTGAAAAAAATAGTGATAAAATCAATTCAATTTTTGATAAACGTCATATTTGGGTTGATGAGACAAATAAAGGAACAGCTCATTATCCAACTCCTATTAAGATTTTTGATGAATATTTGACGTGGGGATTGTTTGTGTTGTATGCATATGATACATTTGAAAATAATAGCGAAGTTTTAGAACAATCGATACAAAATGTAAATGATGTGATGGTAAATAAGAGAGGATTTATCAAGTTTAAAGAGTTCAATGAGTTTTTATTAAACCTTTATCAGAAAAACAAAGGAAAAAAGATTGAAACGTTGTATCCGCTATTGTTAGAATGGTCATCTAAACAATTATAATTTGAGCAATTTTATGACACGAAAAGAAACGTCAAAAGGTTATTTTTATACCAAAATAGAACACTTCGATTTCGAAAAGTTTTATACTAAAAAGATGCGTTTTAGTTTGCATTTTTTGATGTGGAGTGTTTTTGGCATTTTATTGATGATTACCTATCAATTGGCCTATCATTTAACTTTTTTTGAAGCTTTAATGATGACGGTTCGAATGACGTCTGTTAATATGAGTGTGTTTTACATTTTTTTCTACCTTATTTTTCCAAAATTTATTTACTTAAATCGATTCAATTCGATTATATACCTGTTATTAAGTTGTATATTTTGTGGATTTTTATGGCTTTTTGTGACTTATTTTTTTTCTAAATTATATGTGCTTTTAGGAATAGATATTAGCAGTGGAGAATTAAAAGGAGTAATTTCTATGAGTGCTCATCAACCATTGAGAGAAGCTATTTCTCCCAAACGTCTGCTTTCTCAAGCAATGATTATTTTTGCAAATTTATCCCCTTTTTTCTTTTTTAAATTGTTGTTCGAAATTTTTAGAGTTTATAATAAAGTGTTGAAAATTCAGAAACAGAAAGCGAGTTTAGAAATAGAAAAAATCAATATTGAAAGAGATTTTTTGAAAGCACAATTGAATCCTCATTTTTTGTTCAATACGCTAAATAATTTATATGGATTAACCATCAAAAAAGATGATACTGCCCCCGAAATGATTCTAAATCTTTCCGAAATAATGAGCTATACATTGTATGAATCTGATACTGATAAAGTGCAATTATCGAAAGAGTTAACTTTTGTGCAAAATTATTTTGAATTAGAAAAGATGCGTTATCCAAATAAAGAGAATATCACTTTAGAATTACCAAATTATGATTGTTCAAATTTTATGATAGCCCCTTTATTAACATTTACTTTTATCGAAAATGCTTTTAAATATGGATTAAAAAACAAAAAGAATCCTTTTTTACATTTAAAAATTGAACTAAAAAACAACGTATTTCTTTTTCATCTTCAGAATGATAAAATGATTGAAGAGATAAGTCATAAAGCTGGAGGTATTGGAACTGAAAATGCTAAAAAACGTTTGCAACTTCTTTATCCATCTATGCATCATCTAACAATTCATGATAAAGAAACTATATTTGAGGTGAAATTAATGATCGATTTGAATTAATTATGAAAAAATTAGCTTGTATCATTCTTGATGATGAACCGCTTGGAAGAGAAATTATGGAGAGTTTTTCTTCGAGAATCTCTTTTTTAGATGTTAAAAAATCATTTGATGATCCGATAGAAGCTATGTTGTTTCTACAAGATAATCCAATTGATTTACTGATTACCGATATCAATATGCCTCATCTAAATGGAATTGAATTGGTGCAGTCTCTTCGTTATCCACCTTCAATTATTTTTGTGACAGCTCATCGTGATTTTGCATTAGCTGGTTTTGACTCCGGTGCTATAGATTATTTGGTGAAACCTGTTCGTTTTGAACGTTTTTTAACTGCTGTTAATCGAGTGAAGGAACGACAAAAAGATATTGACGATTATAAAACATCTGTTCGTGATTTTGTATTCATTAAAGTAAATGGAAAATTAGAGAAAATTATTTTTAATGATATCATTTACATTGAAGCACAAGGTGATTACTTGAAAATTGTTACAAAAAAAGAGACTTTAACTACTTTGTCGACAATGAAATCATTCGAAAAGGATTTAGATTCTTCTAGATTTTTACGTGTTCAACGATCATTTATCGTTAATGTATTGATGATACAATCTTTTTCTGGTCATATAATAGAATTGGAAAATGGAAAACTGATTACTATTTCAGGTTCAAAGAAAGACGAATTATTTAAAATTCTGGGTGTTTAGAAAACGAACTTTGTTAACTACTAAAAATAGCTTAATTTTAGCACTACTAAAACTTATACTGTGGATTACAATCGACTTTTTAATGATATTTTTTTCTTGATTTTTGATGATGAAATGGATGAAAATCAATATCCAATTTGGAAAAGTTTTTCGTTTATTCACAATCCAATTCAGCAATTAATTAAGGCACAAGATTTATTAAATCAGTTACTTCACGAATATCCAAAAGATAAAAAGGCACTTTTTCTGAAAGGAGTTGTTCAGCGCAATTTAAACTTCAACGAAGAGTCGATTTTGTATCTTTTAGAAGCAAAAAAGGAAGATTATTACTTGTATGCAGCGAATTTCTACATTGCCGAATATTATATTCATAAATTGAAATTTGAGGAAGCACAAAAGTATTTGAAAGAGATTGAAATTGTGTATCCTACAAATCAACGTTTTCTTTTCTTATCGATTTTAGTGAGTTTGGAATTGTTTGAGTTTGAAGAAGCAAAGCGTTATTTGAATATTTTATATCAATTGGTTGAGGATAAACAAGTTTTAGAATTATTGAGTAAAAATCTTCAGATTACCGAAGAAATTGTTTTGAAAACCACAAATCGATTGGTCTTGAAAAACTTCAAATTAAGAAGTTTTAATTATAATCTTCAACTCAAAACAAATTTGATTGCTTTTTATAAAAATTTCGCTGATATCGGGGTTAATTTTAATGGAATCAATTGTTTTATTATGGCACTTACCTTAAAGCAAATTACGTTGTATCCTACGTTTCATAATCTTGAACTTTATAATGTTCAAACGATTTTAGATTACATTGATGTTGATAAAAAAGGCGTGCAAATGCGCTTAGAAGACATTGATTTTGAACATGATTTTGTCAAAAATTACCACGAATATTTAGAAGTAGAGATTTTATTGAAAGAGGATTAGTTTTTTAACACAACTACATTTCTCTCAAGGGAATATTTTTGTTGTGATCTGATCTTGAAACGAGTGAAAGATGACTGAGTAGTTTAGAATGATAACTTTATTAAGTTAAATTTAGAAAAAAAACTACAAAAACTCGTCTTCATCATCAAAATCATCTTCCATTTCGTCGTCGTCTGGAGAATAATCTTCTATAAAAACTTTGAATAATCTTGGGCAAATGATTTGTAAATTGGTTAAATTTTCGTCATCCCAATCAAAATCAGGTTTTGGAGATTTTTCGGTATAAAATTTAAAACATTCTTTGTCTACAAAATCAATAATTTTGTGTTCAAATTTTTCGTAGAAAACATCATCAGCGATTAAATGAAAATCTTCAAATTCATATAAATCATCTTCGTTAAAGCCTTCGTTAAAATAATCGGCTAAATTATCAGGATTCAAAATTGCCTTTTCAAACAATTCTTGTCCTTGCGAAATAATCCAATTTTTGAAATAATAGAAATGCGTAGGATCTGTATCGTCATTCATAATACAAGCAGCACACCATATTTCAGGCGAATGTAATGAATACGAATAGAACTCTAATCGAAGTTGAAACCCAATAATGTCCTCGGCAGTTAGATCTTCTAATTCTTGCTCCAAAGCCTTTTCTTGATCTTGCAAATTATTGGCATTGAGCAAAGAATTTTCTATAATTTGCCAAAACAAATCTTCTTCGAGCATACGCGAAATGCGCTCTGTGGGAAGGGTTGAAGAGTTAAACAAATCATCTAAAAAATCCATATTTCTACTTTTTGGTTTGTATTTAGTTGGTTTTGATTCGTGAAAAATTATCTAACGTTTTATTTCTTAAACCTTTAATTGATAAAACATTTTAACAGAATCTTTTTATAATTTATGAAATAAATACGATGAAACCTACGAATTTTTAAACTATTTGCAATTTTTGAGCTAATTATTTGATTTTGTTCCAACTAAAAAAGTCTAATTCGGAGTGAAATTAGACTTTTTAATTTTTATTTATTTAATGTTTTGAAAATAATTCTTTGACCATTTGCTAAATTATTTACTTGAAAAGCTAAATCAGCTGAAATACTTATTAATTCCTCGAAATTAATCTTACTTATATTAGAAGTTTCGTATTTGCCTCCGAGAATAGCCGGAATTATTAAATAATATTTTTCATTTAGTTCTAAATTACCAATTTCTTCCTTGCATTTATTTACTAAATGTTCAAAATTCCAATCAATAATAAAATCATTATCTAATTTTAAACTATTAAAATCTTCTAAATTGATTGCTATTTTTATACATTCTAATTCTTCTGGGCAGATTCTCCAAATTGAATTATCAATGTTTTGAAAAATAATATTTCCAAAATCATTTTGATCAATTATTTTGATAGCATTTACGCCTTTCCATTTCCAATTTTCGTTGATTGTTGTTAACATTACTCAATAATATGCGGAACAAAACGACTTTTATCGGTTGTAATAAATTCGTCACTTTCGCGGAAAGTAATTCCACACGATTCTTGTCCAATAATCCAACTTCCGATAATAGTATAACCCGTATCTTCGTGATGTAAATTTGCTAAAGCTTGATAAATAAAACCTTCTTCACCATATTCGCCCGAAGTTTGTTCAGAAATAGTGCCGTTTTTTACAACTTCTACATTTGCACCTTCACGCGATAACAATGGTTTTTTGACATAATTTTTCATCTCATTCGGCGAATCTGCATAAGCTTCTAACAACAACGGATGATTTGGATATAATTCCCACAAAATAGGCAAAATAGCTTTGTTTGAAAGAATCATTTTCCAAGCTGGTTCTATCCAATTTGCGTTGATTTCATCATTTTTGATGTTGTACGCAAACAACTCGTTCATCATCCATTCCCACGGATAAAGTTTGAAAATATCTGTAATTGGTTCTTCTTCTAAATCAACAAAATTGACATTATTCCAACCGATTTCGTCGACGTAAATTAATTTGGTATTAATTCCGGCTTGTATTGCACAATCTCTGATATATTCGATATTCGTCAAATCTTCTAACGATTCTCTCACGCACGAAAAATGTAAAGTTTCACCATTCAAATAAGGTTTTAACATTTTCCACGTTTCAATTAATTTATCATGAACAGAATTGAATTGATCTTTCGTTTCTCCAAAATAATTCTCCATCCAAAGCCATTGTATAACACCACATTCGAACAAAGAAGTTGGTGTATCAGCATTGAATTCTAACATTTTTAATTGATCATTATCATAAGCAAAATCAAAACGACCATAAATACTTGGCGCATCATTTTCCCATGTATCAATCAAATAAGGTTGAATAAATTTTGGAATTTTAAATTCGTCCAAACGATTATTTTGAATCACATGTTCGACAGCATTCAAGCACATTTCCCATAATTCGTTTGTCGCTTCAAAAATTTTATCCGCTTCTTTTTCTGAAATCGAATAATAATAATCTTCTACCCAATAGGTTTGTTTATTTTCGTCTGTATGATAACCAAAGCCGATATTTTCTAACCTTTCTTGCCAGTTTTCGTCAGCTTTTATTCTTTTTAATTGCATAAAATTTGTTTAAGATGAAACTGAACGAGAAGAAGCAGATTTTCCGAATCCACCACGAACAGTTTGACTTTTGTACGCTTGTGCTTTTGCCGCGTTTGTTCCGACATTAGATTGTTGATGCAAACCTTGACTTGCATAGCCCATTCCACCACCAGTTAAGCTACGAAAAGCCATAAACCAAAGCAACGAACTTCCCATTCCGCCGTGATGTGAACCACCAGAATGCGACGAATAATTTGACGTAACATCTGTGTAAGGCGCAGTAGAATCTGCACGCATATATACCTTTTGCGCATTGTTCGTAACGGGTGCTTCTTCACGATTCATACATGAACTAAGAACCGAAGAAATTAACACTAAAGTTACAACTTTACTTGCTCTTTTTTCTTTTTTATTCATGGTAGATTATTGAATGGTTACGTAAATAGGAATTTTAGTAGAATCGGTAGGTGTATATTGTTTGTGCGTAATCAACGTATCTACTTTTTCTGCAATCATCAAATCGTTTGACCAAATTTTTTGTTTAGTAATATGTAAAACAGAATCGCCTTTTGTTTCGGTTGTTAAAACAACTTCACGAGCCGATTTTTTATCAATTTGTTCTAAATTCTGATTTTCGTTTTGATTAGATTGACACGCGAAAAAAGTTGTCAATGGTAGTGTTATTAAAAGTATTTTTTTCATGTTTCTTAGACTTCTAACAAAGTTACATTATTTCACAAAAAAAGCACAATCCAGAAATTCTGAATTATGCTTTAAAAAAAGTATAGTCTTATTATTTATTATTCTAATGATTTAAAACTAATAATTCTTCTTTTTTCATAGAACCTGTTTGTTTCAATCTTGTGTGCCAAGAGAACGCTTCTTCTAAGATATGTGGCGTTTGACCACCTCTTTCTGCACAAGCTCTTTCGAAGTAAGATAATAATTCTGCTTTATAATCTGGGTGAACACAGTTATTGATGATTTCGATGGCTCTTTCGCGTGGCGCTAAACCTCTCAAATCAGCTAAACCTTGCTCTGTTACAATAATATCTACATCGTGTTCTGTGTGATCTGTGTGAGAAACCATAGGAACGATAGACGAAATATTACCACCTTTTGCGATAGAAGCTGTAACGAAGATTGAGATAAATGCATTACGAGCAAAATCTCCAGAACCTCCAATACCGTTCATTATATGAGTACCAGAAACGTGAGTTGAGTTTACGTTACCATAAATATCACACTCTAAAGATGTATTGATTCCGATAATTCCTAAACGACGAATAACTTCGGCAGAGTTAGAAATAGATTGTGGACGTAAAACAATTTTATCTTTATAATTGTCGATGTTTCCAATTACACGATCGTAACATTCTTGTGAAACTGTCATAGAAGATGCTGAAGCAAATTTCATTTTTCCAGAATCGATTAAGTCAAATGTAGAATCTTGTAAAACTTCTGAATACATGACTAAATCTTCAAAATCAGAATGTTCTAAACCACCTAAAACAGCGTTTGCAACTTTACCAATACCACATTGTAATGGCATTAATGATTTTGTAAGACGACCTTCTTCGACTTCATTTTCGAAGAATTTTACAATGTTTTGAGCGATTGCAGAAGTCGCTTCATCAGCTGGTTGAATGTCTCCAGGAGCATCTTGAATGTCGTGAAAAACAATTCCAACAATTTTAGAAGGATCTACTTTTATTGTTTCTGTTCCAATTTTTGTATCACAAGCAGTGATGTTAATTGGAGTACGTTTTCCATATTCTTCTACACTATAAATATCGTGAATACCTTTGATATTTGTAGGAATAGACGTGTTAATCTCGATGATTAATTTGTCTGCATTTGCAGCAATTTCAGCATTATTACCGATAGAAGTTGTAGGTACTAAAGAACCATCTTCTAAAATTTCAGCAACTTCTAAAACACCTAAATTAATTTTAAATTGTCCATCTAAAATATGTTCAGCAGTTTCTCCTAAATGCTGATCGATAAATAAAACATTACCTGCATTTATATTTTTACGCATTACAGTGTCTACTTGGAATGGTAAACGTTTTTTTAATGCTCCACTTTCTACTAAAGCTGCGTCTGTACCATGTCCTAATGAAGCTCCTGTTACTAAAGTGATTTTTAAATTTTCAGATTTGGCACGCTCCGCAACAGCTTTTAATACAACTTTTGTATCGCCTCCTCTTGTAAAACCACTAGAACCAACAGTCATTCCATCTTCAAAAAATTTGGCAGACTCCTCTGCTGTCATTACTTTTGACTGTAAGTTAGTTAATTTTATTCTTTCCAACATAATGCAACTTTTTCTTTCTAATACTATTCAATAATTGTTCCCTTCTGAACGAAGGGAATTACAAATATTGGATTAATTAATAAAAAGTTAATATTAAAAATAGTCAAATAATTATCTATTTCGGACATTTTTATTTGTGTACATTATACATCATATCAAATAAATTATTATATTAGTTCGCAGATTAAAGAAACTATGAATATACATTTGGATAATAAGTTCGAAACACGATATTACCTAACCGAAATTGACAAATTACCAACCTCAATTTTCTGTTACCATAAGGAAATTTCGGAAGCATACGTGGTAGAACATAAACATAACAAAGCGCAATTTCTTTATTGTGAGGGAGGAATAGTTTATGTAAAAATAGGAAAAGATACTTTTTATTTACCTGCAAGACACTATATGTGGATACCGCCTCATGTGGAACATAGTATACACCCAAATACACCAGAGGTGATTATGAGAAATTTATATTTCCCTATTAATGAAAGTGATAATTCGTTTTATAAAAAAGTAGGAATCTATCCTGCTGATGGATTGTTGTTAGAGCTTTTATTATTTTCTAACCAATGGAAAGGAGATATTGTTCCAGAAAACAGAAGCGAATATGTAATTGCACAAGCTTTTAAAGAAATATTACCTAAAGTAAGCAAAAGTAGTTTACGATTAGCTCTTCCATTACCACACGACGAACGTCTGAAAAAAATCGTTCAATTCTTAGATGATAATATGGATTCTTCGATTACAATGAAGAAAATTACAGCCGAATTCGGTTTCTCTGAACGATCATTATCACGATTATTCCAAAAAGATTTGAATATGACATTTGTTCAATATTTCACTATTTTAAGAATGTTACGCGCTTTACAATTGTTAATTGATAATACGTATTCAATCAGTGAAATTTCGACAATGGTTGGTTACAATAGTTTACCAACATTTAGTAATACATTCCAAAAAGTAATTGGAGTTCGTCCAACAGATTACTCAAAGAAAAAAGATATATTATAAATTAAGGTATGAAAATTTATCAAGTAAGTGGATTAGGCGCAAACGCAAATGCTTTTCGAAATCTACGCTTGGAACAAGATTTTGAGCAAGTTTATATTCCTTGGTTAGATCCAGAGAAAGATGAAACTTTGGCTCATTATACCGAAAGATTATTAGATAAAATAAATCCCACAGAAGATTTTCTTTTGATGGGATTATCTTTTGGTGGAATAATTGTGCAGGAAATGAATCGTTTTATTAATCCAAAACATACATTTCTGATTTCGACAGTGAAGAATAGGGCAGAGCTTCCGAAGTTATTTCGATTCTCGGCTTCTATTAATGCACACAAAATAATTCCGATGAGTTTCTTAACTTCGGATCGGACATTTTCGTACATGATGATGCGAAAATTATATTATACTGATCGAGAAAAAGATAATATTGACGATATTTTTGAGTTTCGAAACAAAGAATATTTAAGTTGGTCGATTCATAAGATTGTAAACTGGGAACATTCTACAGCTTATCACGAAGAAAATATCACACATATTCATGGTACAAAAGATATTGTTTTTCCGATTGAATATATCAAAGATGCAATACAAATAGAAGGCGGAACACATATTATGGTGATGCAAAAGCCAAAATTAGTGAGCGATGAAATAAATAAAGTATTAATCACTTTATAACTAAAAAAAGCTTGAACATTTGTTCAAGCTTTTCTGATTTTATACTTCTTCTGTTGTATTTTCTTCTTCAAAATAGCTTTTTTCTAAAGCGAAATTTTCAGCATTGATGACATCAAATTCGCCAATTTTTGTACGACGAAGTGCTGTTAAATATCCACCAGAATTGACTGCTTTTCCAAAATCAAAAGCCAAAGAACGAATGTAGGTTCCTTTGCTACAATTCACTTCAAAATCGACAAAAGGTAAATCTATTTTTGTAATTTTAAAATCGTGAATCGTTATTTTACGTGCTTTACGTTCTATTTCTTGACCTTCGCGAGCTAATTCATACAAACGTTTTCCATCTACTTTTACTGCTGAATGCATTGGTGGAAATTGTTCAATCTCTCCAATAAATTGCTTCGTTGCTTCGTGAATGATTTCTTCTGTGATATGTTCAGTAGGAAAAGTATGATCTTCTTCCGATTCCAAATCATATGTAGGCGTCGTTACACCTAATTTAATTGTACCAGTATAAGTCTTTTCTTGCGCCTGAAATTCATCAATGCGTTTTGTCCATTTCCCTGTACAAACCAATAAAAGTCCAGTAGCTTTTGGATCTAAAGTCCCAGCATGTCCAACTTTTATTTTCTTTAAGTTATATGCTTTTCTAATGTTCCAACGAATCTTATTTACGACATCAAAAGATGTCCAATCAAGTGGTTTATCAATCAAAAAAACGTGACCTTCTTGTATTTTTTCTACATTCATCTTATTTGTGCTGAATCATTGTAGTTTCTACTGAAGCGGCATTATCTTTTTCTGCTTGTGTTGGAGAATTGTAAGAGAAATAAATCAGTAAAATAATACCGATGATAATTCTGTACCAACCCCAAAATTTGAAACCGTATTTTGTTAAAACTGCGATAAATGTTTTTACTGCGATTAACGCCACAATAAATGCGACAACATTTCCAATTACAAATAATATAATATGGTTTTGATCTTGCAAAATCATTTCGTAACCTCTCATTGGTGTTGCAGTATCTTCTCCCCATGTTTTCACAAAAACAGAATAAACTGTAACCGCTAACATTGTCGGAACCGCTAAAAAGAAAGAAAATTCAGCAGCTGCTTTACGCGATAAACCTTGCGTCATACCACCAATAATAGAAGCGGCAGAACGAGAAGTTCCAGGCATCATCGCTAAACATTGCCAAAAACCGATAATAATTGCTTGTTTTAATGTAATATCTTTTTCATCATTAATTTTAGGATTTTTGAACCATTTGTCTACAAATAATAAAATGATACCTCCGAAAACTAACATTCCAGAAATAGCAACTTGATTTCCTAAAACAGCTTCGATTTTATCATCAAATAATTTTCCTAATATAAGGGCAGGAATAACAGCACAAGCTAATTTGATGTAAAAATTGAAATTGAAATTTTTGAAGTCAAAGAATTTTTTCCAATATAAAACGACGATTGATAAAATTGCTCCAAATTGTATAGAAACTTGAAACATTTTTAAGAATTCACTTTCTGGCATTCCCATCAAAGCTGCTGTGAATCCCATGTGTGCTGTAGAAGAAATTGGTAAATATTCGGTAAGACCTTCTATAATAGCAATGATAATTGCTTGTAAAGTATTCATTATTTTTCTTTATTCGGATTGATTAAAATGGCATAAATCTCGACTATGAAACCTACGACAACTAAAAATGGCGCTAATCTAATTCTACGAAAAGAATAGATTTCATCGTTCCAATAATTTGCATCCCACGTTCCATCTGGCCTTGTGTTGGCGTCGTGTCCTGTCATTAATAAAAATCCAAGACCAATTAGCGCAACACCAATTGCCATGAAAATGTAATTTCTTTTTCCAAATAAAAAAGTAAAACCAGCATCATTTGTAGATGCTGATTTTTTTGTTGTATCGATAGAATTTGATTTCATTAATAAAGTTGATCAGTTTTTAATCTTAAATAACGCCATGCAGCAAACAATGTACTGAAAACGGCAATAACAACTCCAATTCCAATTAAAATAAGGATAAGTGGAGTAAAGCTTGGATTCCAAAGTACTAAACCAACTTTTGTTGCTAAAATGTACCATAAGAAACCTAATCCTACCGCTGCAATAAATGCTGCTAAGAAACCTAAAACTGCGGCTTCTATCAAGAAAGGTTTTACAATAAAACGTCTACGCGCACCAACTAATTGCATTGTTTTGATGCTGAAACGTTTTGCATAAATTTTCAGACGAATAGAGTTGTTAATTAAAACGACTACAATCACTAAGAAAATAACAGCAAAAATCATAATCCAGAAAGTAATTTTGTTGATGCTGTGGTAAATCGTTACCATCGCTTCTTTGTCACTTTTTACTTCGTCTACAATTGGATTTTTTGCCAATACCTTATTAATAGAATCAATTTGTTCAACTGATTGTATTAATGCAGGGTTCAATGTGATTTGAACTGATGCAGGGAAAATACTTTCTTCGAAGAAATCGCTACCATCTGTACCCAAATCTTTTTTCGCAATTTTAGCAGCTTCTTCTTTGCTGATGTACTGTGTAGCCTCAACAAAAGAATACTTCACCTTCAACGAATCGATATAAGATTTCTGTAAATCAAGCTCCTTATCTTTTAATTTTGGATCTTCGACATCTTTAAAATATGCCTCGATTTTTAACTCTCTTTTTAGATGTTCTGCGTAACTTTGTGCATTAATGACAATTAAGCCGAAAATACCTAATAGAAATAAAACAAGCGAAATACTAATCACAACAGTGATGTTTGAAGATCGCAGTCTTTTTTTCTCAAATTTATCGTTCGTTTTTGACATTTGGGTTAATTTTGGGGCTAAGATAAAAAAAACTTATTTCGCAAGAAAGATATTCCGTATATATTCTACGGTAAGTTGGTTAAAGAAAACTTAAAATTTAGAATTTTTGAAAGTAAAAGCTAAAAAACATTTAGGTCAGCATTTTTTGAATGACGAAAATATTGCACGAGACATCGCCGAAGGGTTAACTTGGGAAGGCTATGATCGTGTCTTAGAAATTGGTCCAGGAATGGGCGTGTTGACAAAATATATTTTACAAGCAAAGAAAAATATAGAGGTTGTGGAGATTGATACAGAATCAGTCGAATATTTAAAAGAATATTATCAACCATTTTACCCAGGATTTAAAATTCATTCCGAAGATTTCTTAAAAATGGACTTTTCATCAAAGTTTGAT